>JACADX010000161.1 GCA_013389125.1 Parvularculaceae bacterium
CCCCCCCCACGCCACCGGGCCTTCGATCGGGATAACGGCTGAAGGTCAATTCGCTCTCGAAGGGGATCGCGCGATCGAACTCAGCGGCGCCGTGGCGCCGGCCTATCAGATCAACTCGTTCCTGGGAAAGGCGCCGCTGATAGGGGACCTTTTCGTCAATAGGAAGGGAGAAGGCCTTCTTGCGCTCTCCTACGAAGTCGAAGGCGCCGCGGCGGAACCGCGCGTCACCGTAAATCCCCTGTCGGCGCTTGCCCCGGGTGTTCTGCGGCGCATGTTTGAAGGCGGATCCGACGCTGACGCCAGCCGTCCGGCGGCCGACCAACCTGGTTTTGTCGATCGCGACTGACAATGCGTCAGGCGCTCTGCTCGCACCCCTTCGTTCGCTCGCGGACGAGGGGAGCTTATTCGCCCGAATTTCGCGCCACGCGCGAACTCGGATGACGTTCGGGGCGCCCCTTTTGCGCCGTCGCGTCTCGCCATTCTTGGCCAGTCTCGCGGGGCGCAGCGGCGAGCGGCGCCGTTCGGCCGGTTCGAAAGGGCGCCTTTTCGCCCTGCCGCGCGCGCCTTCGGCCGCCGGTTCTTTCCGGGCGAGGGAAAGCGCCTGCGAGGGGTTGCCATCATCGCCGCGCAGCCCGATTGCCGCCGCGACGATCGTTCTAGACTTGTCAAAAAACCGTCAGGCCCGGATTTTTCGCCGCGCCCGGATATAAAACGCCCGGGAGCGGACTTTCCGTCGCTCGGCGCGGAAAAAATTCGGTTGTATTCGCATCGCCGAATTCGCGCCCGTGGCGCGGCCCGGGGTTTATCGGTCCTTTTCCATCCGGTCCGGTTGGCGATCCGGCCTGAAAGTTCAAGGAGCAGCTCAGGCCGTCCGCCCTTGCGCCCGAGGGTGAGAGTGATCCGTATGCGTTGCATGGGCGCGGATCAACGCAATTCGGCTCAACCCGCGCGCACGAGCGCGTGCTTCTTCTTGCCGATTGACAGCTTGATGGCGCCGGCCCTGATGTCGGCTCTGGTCAAGGGTTTTTCTTCCGACAGGGGGATATCGTTCACTTTAAGGGCGCCCGCCTTGATGTGTCGGCGGCCCTCGCCTTTCGATTCGATGAGCCCCGCCTCCAAAAAGGCGTCGAGAAGCGGGGCGCCCGCTGCAAGCTCTGACTCGGCGATTGTCAGCGTCGGAAGCCCCTCGGCGGCCGCGCCTTCCTCAAACGTCCGGCGCGCCGTTTCGGCGGCGTCGTCGGCGGCCGCGCGGCCGTGGAGCCATGCGGTCGCTTCGGTTGCAAGGACCTTCTTGGCGTCGTTGATTTCGGCGCCGCGGAGCGCGGCAAGCCGGCGCACTTCCGCCATCGGCAGTTTCGTGAACCGCGCCAGCATGACTCCGACGTCGGCGTCTTCCGTATTCCGCCAATATTGCCAGTAATCATAGGGCGAAAACATGTCGGCGTTGAGCCAAACGGCGCCGCCTTCGGTCTTGCCCATCTTCCTGCCCGAAGCGGTCGTCAGGAGCGGCGTCGTAACGCCGAACGCCTCAACGCCGTCCTTGCGCCGGCACAGCTCGACGCCGTTGACGATGTTTCCCCACTGGTCGGAGCCGCCCATCTGCAAGATGCAGCCATACCGACGATAAAGCTCGTGAAAGTCATAGGCCTGCATCAGCATGTAGTTGAATTCGAGGAACGTCATCGGGCTCTCGCGGTCGAGCCGGAGCCTCACCGAGTCAAAGCTCAGCATCCTGTTGATCGTGAATTCGGTCCCGTAGTCGCGCAGAAATTCGACATATCCGAGCCGTGACAGCCAGTCGTCGTTGTTGACCATGACGGCGTCGCGGGGCCCGCTCCCGAACCGCAGAAACTTCGCAAAGACGCCCTTGATGCCTTCAATGTTCGCGGCGATGTCGGCGTCGGTCAAAAGCGCGCGCTGCTGGTCTTTTCCGGTCGGGTCGCCGACTTTCGTCGTGCCGCCGCCCATAAGGGCGATCGGGCGGTGCCCGGTCTCCTGCAGCCAGTGCAAGAGCACGATCTGGATGAGGCTTCCCGCATGCAGCGAGCGGGCTGTCGCGTCAAAGCCGATATAGCCCGTGACAACGCCCGAGCGCAGCCGCTCATCGAGCCCTTCAAGATTGGTGCCCTGATGGATGAGGCCGCGCTCATCAAGCGTGCGGAGGAAGTCGGATCGGAAGGTCATGGCGCGGCCCGGATCATTGGCGGGCGGCTCTTCTATCCCGTCGGCGCCCGCGGGGGAACCCGGAACCGGTCGACGCCGGCGGCCGCGATCGCATCGCGTTCATTCGTCGCGATAGCCGTTCGGATTGGCGCTCTGCCAGCGCCAATGGTCGGCGCACATGTTTTCGATCGTGCGCGTCGCGCGCCAGCCGAGGAGCTTTTCCGCCTTGTCGGGCCTTGCGTAGATTTCCGCGATGTCGCCGTCGCGGCGCGCCGTTACCTCGAAGGGGATATCGCGGTTCGAGGCGCGCTTGAACGCGGCGATCGCTTCGAAGACGGAAACGCCGCGCCCGGTGCCGAGATTGAACTCGACGGCGCCGGGCGAGGCCTCTTTCGCGAGATAGTCGATCGCCGCGACATGGCCCGCCGCCAAATCGACGACATGAATGTAGTCGCGAACCCCCGATCCGTCGCGCGTCGGATAGTCGGCGCCGAAGACCTTGAGCTTCGGCAGGCGACCGACGGCGACCTGCGCGATGAACGGAAAGAGATTGTTCGGCAGCCCGTTCGGATCTTCGCCGATTTTGCCCGACGCGTGGGCGCCGACGGGATTAAAATAGCGCAGGTTGCAGATCTTCCAGCGCTTGTCGGCGCGCGCGAGGTCGCGCAGCATCTCCTCGATAAAGAGCTTTGTGCGGCCGTAAGGATTTGTCGGACCGAGGGCCCCGGTCTCGTCGACGGGACTCTTGTTGAGATCGCCGTAAACGGTCGCCGAGGACGAGAAAACGAGCAGGCGCGCGCCGGCGGCTTCAAGCGCGCGGATTAGCGTAAAGGTCGCCGGCAAGTTCACGGCGTAATAGCGGACCGGCTCGGCGACGGACTCGCCGACCGCCTTGAGGCCGGCAAGATGGATCGCGCCGTCCGGGCGGAAGGCGGTCACGGCGCTCACGATTCTCTCGGCGTCCGCCGGGTCGGCGAGGTCCGCCCGCAGCAATTCGACGTTTCCGCCGGCGATCTCGCGAACCCGGTCGAGCGCCACCGGGCTCGAATTCGCGAAATTGTCGATCACAAGCGCCTTGCGGCCCGCCTGCAAAAGCTCGACGCAGACATGACTGCCGATATAGCCGGCGCCGCCGGCGACAACGATGCGTTTTGCCGTCAAAGCAGGTCCTCGCGCTTTCTCGCCTTAAGCTCTGCGACAATCTTCTTCACGTCCTGCGCGCGGGACTTCGGCGCGACGAGGAAGGCGTCCGCCGTCGCGACGATGATCATCTCCCCAGCGGAGATCGCGCCGACCGCCGGGCCGTCGGTTCTAATGATCGCGCCGTCGCTGTCGATCGCGATGATGCGCGGATCGGGACCCGACGGCCGGAGCGCCGTCCACGAGCCGATGTCGCTCCAGCCGGCGTCGATGGGGCCGACGACCGCGGCGCGCTTGGTTTTTTCCATGACGGCGTAGTCGAGCGAATCCGAAGGGCAGATGGAAAAGCGCGTCGCGTCAAGCGCGACCATGTGGCTTTCGCAGCGCGCCGCATCGAGCGCGGCCGTCGCTTCGTTGCGAATCGCCGGCGCGAACGCGGAAAGCTCGGCTGCGATCGTCTCTGGCGAGAACAGGAAAACGCCGGCGTTCCAGAAATGCCGTCCGCCGCGGAGGTATTGCTCCGCCGTCTGGCGGTCCGGCTTTTCGCGAAACGCCGCGACTTCAGCGACATTTCGCGCAATCTCGGCGCCCGCTTCGACATAGCCGTAGCCGGTGTGCGGCTCGGTGGGCTTCACGCCGAAGGCGACAATTGCGCCTTTCGCCGCGGCGAACGCCCCATCGGCGACCGACCGGCGGAACGCCGCGGCGTCGGCGATGTGATGGTCGGCCGGGGCGAGAAGCGTCAGCGCGCCATTGGCGCGCCGCTCGGTCCACGCCCCGGCGACCGCCGCGACCGCCGCGGTGTTGCGGGGCATCGGCTCGATAATGATTGCGGCGGGTTCGACGCAGATCGCCTTGAGCTGCGCCCTTACGATCGCGGCGTGAGCGGCGCCGGCGATGACGACCGGCGGCAGAAAATCGGCGTCGCCGCCGCCGGAGAGGCGGAGCGCCGTTTCCTGGAAGAGCGATCGGTCGCCGATGAGCGGCAGGAACTGCTTCGGCCTTGCCGCGCGCGACATCGGCCAGAGCCGCGTGCCGGACCCGCCTGACATGATCACCGGCTGGATTATCGCCCGTTTCGTCATGCGGCGATCATGTCCGCTGAATCGGCCGCGCAGCATACGGCTTCATGGATGTGGTAGAGGATGCTGGCGGGGACGTCTTTCGCGATCGGCGCGCCCTCGGCGTCGAATTCGTCGCGCCAAAGGCCAAGCGTCGGCGGCGAGAAATAGGTCTGAAAGAGCGCATCGATGAGGCGCGCGGCGGCGGCCGCCGCCCCCGCGTCGCCGTCGCGCGCCAGCACGAGCAAGGCGCGAAGGCGCTCCGTTTGCGGCCAGAGGCGCCGCGCGGCTCTTTGCGGCGGGCGACCGAGAAGCGCCCGGCCGGGGAGAAACGGCGCATCCTCCGGCGCAATAAAGTTCGCCGCCGCATTTGCGAGCATGCGAATTTCATCCGCTCGATCGGCGCCCGAGCGCCGCGCCCAACGATCGAGGAGGAACGCCCATTCCGCCATATGGCCCGGCTCGATCGCATCGCTCACGCGATCGATCAGCGACCAGTCGTCGTTGAAATACTCGCGAAGCGCGCGCTTGTCGCGATCGATGAAGCGCGTTCTCAGGAGATTGTCGAGGGCGCCGGCGCGTTCAAGATACGCCGTCTCGCCGGTCGCTTCGTAGAGCGCGGTCAACGCTTCGAAGAGGTGCATGTGGGGATTTTGGCGCCGCGGCAAGCCGCCGCGATCGTTCTCGCGATAGCCGCCGTGGGGCGAGGCGAACTCGCGATCAAGAAACGCAAGCGTCCGGTCAGCAAGGCCGCGCGCGACGGGATCGTTCGTCGCCCTGATGCGCGCCGCGCAGGCGAGAAGGAGAAACGCCTGATCGTAAAGGTCGCGAAGGCGGTCAGCGACGCGCCCGTCGTCATGGAGCGCATGGACGCAGCCGCGCGCGCCATCATCGGGGCAGGCGGTCTCCAGAAGGCGTGCAAAGCCGCGCGCCGCGATCGTCTCGCCCGCGGCGAGCCAGCCGCGCAGCGCCGCGTCCGTAAACGCGTGAATCTGGCGGCACTGGACGCGCACGCGGCGTTGTTGCCCCGCGACCGGGCGCCCGTCGAAGTCAAGGCTCTCGAAAAATCCGCCGCGTTCGTCGACGCCGGCTGAAGCCCACAAAGGCAGAACTTGCCGGATATGCCATTCGTTCAGTCGGTCGATTGCGGCGGGAAGCCCGGTCATGCGCGTCTTCGTTGAACCGAGTGACGGCTTAACGCTGCTCATCGGCCCCGTCCAAACTCATTCGACGGTGACGGATTTCGCAAGGTTGCGCGGCTGGTCGACATCCGTGCCCTTGGTCGTCGCCGTGTAGTAGGCGAGGAGTTGTATGGGCGCGGCGTAAACGATTGGCGAAAGGAGGGGGTGGACCGCGGGAACCTCGATCGCGGCGAAAATGCCGGGTCCGGCGCGCCTTATTCCTTCGGCGTCGGACATCAAGATCGCCTTGCCGCCGCGCGCCATGATTTCGTGCATGTTCGAAATCGACTTCTCGAAATGCCGATCCGACGGCGCGATGACGATCACCGGCATCTTTTCATCAATGAGAGCGATCGGCCCGTGCTTTAGTTCGCCCGCCGCATAGCCTTCGGCGTGGATATAGGAAATCTCCTTGAGCTTCAGCGCGCCCTCCATCGCAAGCGGAAAGGAGACGCCGCGCCCGACATAGAGCGTGTCCGACGCTTTGGCGATTTCATGGGCGATTTCCTCGATGACGGCGTGGCGCTTCAAAGCTTCGCCGACCAGCCGGGGCGTCTGAAGCAGCGCGGCGACGATCTCGCGTTCCTCCGCCTCGGCGATGACGCCGCGCTGGAGCCCCGCCGCGAGCGCGATCGAGGCAAGCGCCGCGAGTTGACAGGTGAAGGCTTTTGTCGACGCGACGCCGATTTCGGGGCCTGCGGCCATCGGAAAGATGACGTCCGCTTCGCGCGCAATCGATGATTCCGGCACGTTGACGACGGCGGCGATCTTCTGTCCGTGAGCCTTCGCCTCGCGCAACGCCGCCAGCGTGTCGGCGGTTTCGCCCGATTGCGAAACATAGAGCGCGCCGCCGTTCTTCGC
>JACADX010000042.1 GCA_013389125.1 Parvularculaceae bacterium
CGACAATCCGGGCTTCATGATCGGCATTGACGCGGAAAAGGCCGGAACGATCCGCAAGGGCGTCGATGCGATGAACGCGATCTACAAGGCGAGCGTCCCCTGGTGCTCGGTCGTCATCCGCAAGGCCTACGGCGTCGCCGGCGCGGCGATGTCCGATCACACGCGCTTCCAGTATCGCTTCGCCTGGCCGTCCGGCGACTGGGGATCCCTGCCGATGGAGGGCGGCGCCGAAGTCGCCTATCGCACCGAGCTTTCCGCCGCAGCCGATCCCGCCGCGGAGCTTTCGAAGATCAAGGCGCGCCTTTCCGCCGTCACCTCGCCCTTCCGCACGGCCGAGCAATTCCTGATCGAAGACATCATCGACCCGCGCGACACGCGGAAGCTGCTCTGCGAATTCGCGGAGACGGCCTCGGCGTGAATGGCCGCCGACCTGCTCATTAGGGCTAACGTGAACCGCGCAACAAGGCGCCGACCGAGTCAGTGGTTGCGCCATATTTGACTTATGCTGACGGCAATTGAGTAGATCAGTCGCCTGGCTTTTGTTGGCGCATGTAGGGAGAAAGCAGCCCGATAAATCCGCCGTAAAATATCCCGAAAAAGATCGCGCCCACGAGATGGGCTGCGTCGGGGCTAAGAGCAAACCAGTCGACCATGAGGGTCCGCATAACAATATAAGGGCCGATTAAAAATCCGACGGCCCAGTGCGCGAGGCTCCAAGGTTCAGGACAATCGACGCTTACACCGAACACGGGACAGCCGAACGAAGCGAGGCCGGTTACGGCGAAAAACGCCCACAGCAAAAGGCCGACGGATGCCTGAACGAATTTCACCGCTTCAGGATAAGATATGATGGCGAGACTGCAAAGCAGTCAATTATCAGCGAAAGCCAAGATGAGCGGATGAGACAAAGGCGCTCCGCCGTCACACGCCCCAAACCTCCCCGAACAGCCTCAGGAAATTCCCGCCGAGGATCTTCTCGATCCGCGCTTCCTTCCAGCCGCGCGCGGACAAGAGCCCGGCGAGCCTTTCAAACTGCGTCGGGCCCATGAGATCCGGCGGGACGAGGATGATGTCGGGGTCTTCGTTCGGCGCGCCGACGCCGAGCCTTTTCCGGTTCTCGACGTCCTTGCGGTGCTCTTCAAGATAGGCGGGCATGTTGTCGATCGCGGTGACGCCGCCGTCGGTGCCGATCCCGACGTGATCCTCGCCGCAGACATTCACCGCGTGTTCGATATGGGCGAGGATGTCCGCGGCCATGTGCTGACGCCCCGGCGAGAGATAGGGCATGAAATAAACGCCCATGACGCCGCCCTTGTCGGCGAGCGCTTTGAGTTCGGCGTCCGTCTTGTTTCGCGGATGGGGCGCAAGGCTCGCGCAGCCCGCATGGGTGATGGCGATCGGCGCCGTTGACGCCGCGATCGCGTCCGTCGTCGTCTTTTCGCCGCCATGCGAAAGATCGACGAGCAGCTTTTCCCTGTTCAGCGCCGCGACAAGCGCGCGTCCGAACTCGGTGAGGCCCTTGTTCTCGGCGACGAGCGCGCCGTCGCCCGCCGCGGAGCGGAGATTGTAGGTCAATTGGCAGATGCGGACGCCGAGGTCCGCGAAAATGCGCGCGCGGGCGGGATCGCCCGCGAACATGTCGGAACTCTGAAAGCCGTAAATGACGCCGGCGAGGCCCTTTTCATGCGCGGCGCTGATGTCCGCCGCGTCGCGGATCTTCATTAGCGCGTCGGGGCGGAAGCGGATCGCCTCGTCCCACCAGGCGATGTCCTCGATTGTCGAAACAAAAGGGTCGTCCTCGCCAAAAACATAGCCGAGCGTCAGATTGGTGGCGGCGACGCCCGCCGCGCGCGCATCCGCGATCGGACGCGGATCGAGGCGATGCGCGGCGATTTCCTCTTCGCTCCATTCGCCGCGGTTCGGATTGCCGAGCCCGCCGAGCGCGTTGATGACGAGGCGGCGCTTTTTCATCGCGAGCGCCGGCGTCGAGGTCAGCGCCGACGCGGCGAGGCCCGCCGCCACGAACATCCTGCGATGAATTTCCATTTCGACTAATTCGATCCCTTCCGCGCGTAGTCGCCCTGATACCAGATTTTCCACTCGCCTGACTGCGGATCTCGCGTTTCAAAAACCTGGTCAAGCGCATTGATCCCGGCGCGCTTCCAGGTGATGCGCATATCGACCGATTGCGCACGCGCATAGAAATGCGCTGCGCCTTCAAGCGTCATGCGCCCTTCTTCCTCTGCGGCCCCTTCCAGATTGAGCGCATAGCCGCCATAACCGCCGGACACCCAGCGCTGGCGCCATTTGCGGTCGATCGGGTCGTAATAGGTGAGGCTTTCTCCCTTCACGCCGTCCGCGCCGCTCCATGATTCCCTCAGCGCGCATCCGTCATGAATCGTTTCGATTCGATTCTCGCCTGACACTTCGCCGCTTTGGGCGTTGGCGACAGACCAGTCGCCCACCCAGAAATCAAATGCGCGAAACGCCGCGTCGCTGCACGCCGGCGACGGGGCCGGTTCGGCTGCGGTCGCCGCAGTCAAAGTCGTCAACAAGGCGATTTTCGCCAGAAACCATATTTTCAATGCTTCCTCCAAACTTCATCAGCGCCGCCCGACGTCCGGCTTAGCTGGGCTACTCGCCGTGCATAAGCGCGACGCCCCTTCGATTTCGGCGAGGGGCCCGTCAATCGCGGCAAGGCGTTCGACGCACGGATCAAGAAAGCATCATGCGGATCGCGTCGCATTAGCCAGCGCTACCGCCTTTTTCATCACGGTCGGAAGGCGAGCCTCTTCCGGCGCGATCCATTGCTGGCTGTCGAGCGGCCGGAACCTCTTCGGCGCCGTCGCTGACATCACGTCGAGTTCGAGATGAAAATGCGTGAAACTGTGTCGGACGGTTCCGGCGTGGCGCCAATTGATGGCGTCTTTACGCCCCCCTTGGGTCGGCTTCGCCGGCTTTGTCGTCCACGCCGTCCCCGGCAAGCCCAGCATGCCGCCGAGCAATCCCTTTTCCGGGCGCCGTTCAAGAAGCATCTCGCCTTTCGCGTTGACGAGCGCATAGGCGACGCCGCGGCGCGTCGGCTTTTCGGCCTTTTTGGCTTTTTGCGGCAGGGATTCGGCGAACCCTTTCGCGCGAGCAGCGCAGCAGGCGGCCAAGGGACACGCGCCGCATTTCGGATTTCGCGGCGTGCAAAGGGTCGCGCCCAAATCCATCAACGCTTGCGCGAAGTCGCCGGAGCGGCGCGCCGGCCAGACGGCGCTTATCGCTTCCTTCAATTCCGCTTTCGCTTTCGGCAGCGGCGTCTTGATCGCGAAGAGCCTTGCTGCGACGCGTTCGATATTGCCGTCGACGACGATCGCTCGCCTGTCAAAAGCGATCGCGGCGATCGCCGCCGCCGTATAGGGGCCGACGCCCGGCAGCGCGCGCAAGCCTTCCTCCGTATCCGGAAAAGTCCCGCGCGCGGCGACCTTGACGGCGCATTTATGGAGATTTCGGGCGCGCGCGTAGTAGCCGAGACCCGCCCATTCGCCGAGGATGTCGTCAAGCGCCGCCGCCGCCATCGCCTCGACCGTCGGCCAGCGCGCAAGGAACGCCTCAAAACGCGGGCGCACGGCCTTGACCGTCGTCTGCTGGAGCATGATTTCGGAGAGCCAGACCATGTAAGGGTCGGGCGCGGCGCCGGACTTGCGGTCCTTCGGCCCGACGCGCCAGGGAAGCGCCCGCGCATTCGCGTCGTACCATTTGAGAAGCGCTTTCGGGATCGCGGACATCGGCGACATCTCATGCTAGGCTTCGCGCGATACAGGGAGCGTCGGCTTTTGAACAGGCTGAGGACGAAGGATCGCCTTTGGACCGCCCCGCGGGGGAAAGGCTTGCCGCCATGACGCATCGCCGCCCGCCGCTCCGCGACGGCCTCGCGCCGCCGACCCGCGGTCCTCGCGCCGCGGCGCCTTCGCTTTCGCGCTTTTCATCGGCCGTTCTCGCCGACCTCGCCCGCAAGACGCGCTATGTCGATCCCGACATTATCGCGATCTGGCCGAAGCTTGCCGGCCCCGAACTGTCGCGACTTTGCCGGCCCGGCCGCCTTTCAGGCGGGCGCGAGGGCCGGACGCTCGAAGTCGTCGTTCCCCATGGGGCGGCGGCCGCGTCGGTCGCCTTCGCCTCGGAGGATCTGCGCCTTCGGCTCAACGATTATTTCGGACCGAACGCCATCGCCCGGATCGCCATCATTCAGGCGCCGAGAGCGCCCGGCGGGCCGAAAGGCGGTCTTTCCCGTTTCAGGACCGGCTGATCCCGGCAAATTGTCGGCAAGGTTTTCACAAAGGCTCGATTCTCGGGCGCGACCTTGATACGGCGAAGGGCCTCTGCGATCTAGGATGTTCCAATGGTTCAAGAAGGCAGTTCCGAAAGGCAGTCCATGAAGCTTCGCGCCCTCCTCATCGCCGCCCCGCTCCTCCTCGCCGCCTGCGGCAACGCCTCCTCCGAAGGCGCCAAGGGCGAGGCCAAGGCGCCGACAGCCGCCAAGGCGGAAAAGGGCGCTGAGATCGCCCCGACCGACATGGTGATGGGCGATCCGAACGCCAAAGTGACGCTCATCGAATACGCCTCGGTCACCTGCCCCCATTGCGCGACGTTCAACGAACAAGTGATCCCGTCGATCCGCGAGAAGTACATCGAGACCGGGAAAGTGAAGCTCATTTTCCGGGAGTTTCCGACGAGCCCCGCGAACTATTCCCTCATCGGCTCCGTTCTCGCGCGCTGCGCGGCCGAAAAGTCGGGACCCGAGGCGTATTTTCTCATTACCGATGCGCTGTTTCGCGGCCAGCAGAACTGGATCAAGGACAATCCGCGCGACGAGCTCGTGAAGATTGTCGCGCAGGCGGGCATGGACGGCCCGGCGCTTGACGCCTGTCTCCAGCGCAAGGAACTCGTTGAGATCATCAATACGAACGCCAGGGAGGGCATGGAGAAATACGGCATTCAGGGAACGCCCTCCTTCATCCTCGACGGCCAGAAGATGTCCTACAAATCGAAGGAAGACTTTGAAGCGCAGATCGCCGCCGCCGTCGAAAAAGCGGGGGCTTGAGAGAGTTCGGGTTGCGCAGCGTTCCAATCATTCGCCATCGATCATTTCTCCACAAGCGCGGCGGGAAAATTGCCCCGCCCGGAGAATCGGCGCTCGGTGACCGCTTTGGGGCGGCCGCCGCGTTGTCGGGAACGCAGCGGCTGCGGTCGTCGGGGTTCCGGTCTTGAAATTCAACAACCTCCGCCTTGTCGGCTTCAAGTCGTTCGTCGAGCCGACGGACCTTGAAATCCGCGACGGCCTCACCGGCGTCGTCGGACCCAACGGGTGCGGCAAGTCGAACCTTCTCGAGGCGCTCCGCTGGGTGATGGGCGCGACGTCGGCGAAGGCGCTCCGCGGCGACGGCATGGGCGACGTCATTTTCGCCGGCACGTCGATGCGTCCGGCGCGGAACTGGGCGGAAGTCATCCTGACGCTCGACAATTCCGACCGCTCGGCGCCCGCCGAATATAATGACAGCGACGTCATCGAGGTCTCGCGCCGCATCCTTTACAAGGACGACGGCACGCAGTCGATCTATCGGATCAATTCGAAGGAAGTGCGCGCCAAAGACGTTCAGCTTCTCTTCGCCGACGCGTCAACGGGCGCGAATTCCCCCTCGCTCGTCCGCCAGGGACAGATTTCGGAACTCATCAGCGCCAAGCCGCAGAACCGCCGGCGCCTCCTTGAAGAAGCCGCCGGCATCACCGGCCTTCATTCGCGGCGCCATGAAGCGGAACTCCGCCTTCGCGCGGCCGAGCAGAATCTCGAGCGTCTCGACGACGTCATCGGCGAGCTTGAAACCCAGAAGCAGGCGCTGGCGCGGCAGGCGCGGCAGGCGACCCGTTATCGGAACATTTCAGGCGACATTCGCCGCGCCGAGGCCGCGGCGGCTTACCTGCGCTGGAGCGAAGCGGTTGCGGCCCGCGACGCGGCGGACCTTCACCTTCAGGAAATTGCGTCGCTGATCGAAGAGACCGCGCGCGCCGCGGCCCATGCGTCGACGGCGCAGGCGGAGGCGCATGCAGCGCTTGATCCGCTCCGCATGGAGGAGGCCAAGGCCGCGGCGGCGCTCCACCGCCTCACCGTTGCGCGGGAAAATCTCGATGAGGAAGCCGCGCGCGCGGGCGCGGAAATTCGCCGCCTCGGCGAGGAGATTGAACGGCTGACGGCGGACCTTGCGCGCGAAACGGCGCTCCGCGCCGACGCCGATGAAGCGGTCCAAACGCTGAACCGCGAGGCTGAGGGGCTAAGAGAGCGCGAAGCCGCCGAAGAAGACCGCATCGCCGCGGCCAAAGCGCGGCTTCAGGCGGCGACCGACGCTGTCGACGCGGCGGAAAAGCGCTTCGAGGAAAAAAGCGCTGAAGCGGCCGAGATTGACGCGCGCCGCCGGTCGATCGCCGCAGCGATCGAGACGGCTGACCGCCGCCTTCAAAAAGCGACCTTGCAGATTGCGCAGCTCACGGACGAACGCGCCCGCATCGCGCCGACTCGCGCCGAGGCTGAGGCCCTCGAAGCGGCGACGGCGCGCC
>JACADX010000241.1 GCA_013389125.1 Parvularculaceae bacterium
AATACTGGTTGAGATTGATCCGAACCGGTTCAAGCGCGCTGCTGGAATCCCGCGTCGGAGATCCGACGGATCCGCTCGAATCCGCCGGCCAGCCTAGCAGAAAAAGACCGCTCTGCGTACGGAGCAGCCCATTTTCGTCGGTGAAGAACGATCCGGTCGCGGTCAGCATCAGCTGGCGCTCGCCGCTTGAACTCGACACGCCGCCGATATCCGTCACCGGCAACATGCCGCGCCCGCTGATCGAGAAGTCAGTCGAATTCGACGTTGTGACGAGCGCGCCTTGCGCCCCGGCGTCCCGATAGGTCATCGCGCGCACGCCGCCGGCGGCGTATGCGCCGCTTTGCTGCTGCAAGACGATGTCGGCGAACTCGGCGTCGGCGCGCTTATAGCCGACGGTTTGAGAATTCGCGATGTTGTCGGAAATCGTGGCGAGTCGCACGGCGTTTACCGCGAGCCCCGCGACGCCGGCGTTCAATGAAGACGAGATACCCATGCACGCAACCCTCGATAACCCACATTCTTACGCCGCTATCATAGGTTGCAAATGTTAATAGCCTGCTAACGACGGGGGCCTTCCGCCCTGCGCGCCAAGAGAAGGACGCCGATGCGACGGTTTTTTGAGTCGAACGGATCGGCGGACAATGGTTCGGTCGACGCCTTGCCAATGACTGCAACGATCTGTTCGGCCGGCAGGCCGTGCTCGACAAGAAGGCGGCGCGAGATGCTTGCTCTGTCTGCAGATAATTCCCAATTCGAGTACGCAGCGTCACCCTGATATGCTAGAGCGTCAGTGTGCCCGATAACCTGCATCGAGTTCTCCGCGGTCGCCAGCACGGGCGCTACGATTTCGAGCAATTGACCGAGAAGCGGCGACGGGCGCGCTGACCCGATCTCAAACAGCGGTGTCCCCTCGCTGTCTATGAGTTCGACGACGAGACCGTCCGGCGTCATCCGCGTCTCGATATGCTTTGCGAGATCATCGCTTTCGAGCGCGTCCCGCGTGTCCTTTATTTGCCTTTCGAGATCCTGCAGCGCCTTCACCTCATCGTCGTTCACAGCTTGCGAACCGGAATCTTCGCGAAGCTCCGGCGCCGCGTATTGCCGCGAGGCTCCGGCGCCGTCGCGGATCATTTCATCTTTCGTCATGACGGAGGACCCGTTGAGCGCCGCTGAGCCGCCGCCGGAGATGCGGCTGATGGGAATTGAAGGATTAAAGTAATCCGCGAGACCCTTGCGCTGGTCTTCCGTCGTGGCGTTGAGGAGCCACATCAACAAAAAGAACGCCATCATCGCCGTCACGAAGTCGGCGTAGGCGACTTTCCATGCGCCGCCATGGTGGCCGCCGAAGACGACCACTTTCTTCCGCTTGACAATGATCGGCGGGTCGTGCCGCGCCATGACGCCCCACGCATTCGAGCCGAGCCGGTTCTGCCCTCAAATCCTGAAGCAACCCTTACGGGTTAATACATTTCTCAGCTATCTGTAGTTGTTTTCGGTTAGCCCAACCGGGAAAGTCGATGACCGCCCAGCACCGTTCGATCGTCGCCCGAAAAATCGCAGCCGCCGGTTCGCGCGCGACGATCAAGGATCACCGCGCCGTCGAAGCTGGGGAAACCGCGGCGCTCATTCTTGACGAGTACTTCCGCATCAAAATAAAGCCCGCGCCGCTTCGACGCCGGATTCTCGAAAAATCGCGATTTTTCGCAACTTCGCTCTGCGGCGGCTGGTACCATTTCAGACGTGCCGACGGCGACGTCCTTGTCGCATTTGACGACAGGCTAATCGCCGCTTCTGTCGATGCGGCGCTCGGCCGTCCGTTCAAGGAGGAAAACGCGCACGCGCCGACCAGCGTCGAGCGGTCGATTGCTGCGGCGCTGGCGCGACGCTTGGCGGCTGGCGTCATGGCGCTGGCCACGGCGCGCGCTGGCGACGAACTTCACTTAGTGGCCGTCCGCGACGCGCCGGCCGACTTCAAGATCGACAAAAGCGCCGACGCTTTCGAGGTATTCGATCAGATCGGCTGTCCGATCGGCGCCAACGCCCGTGTCGATTTCCTGGTTGCGATTGCGACGACGGCGGCGCCAACCCTGAAATCGGCTTCCGCCCCTGCAATGACGTGGAACGCCGCGCTTGCTGCGATCGCACGGCGCGCGCCGGTCTCGCTCAGAGCCGAGCTCGGTTCTATTGAAACGACAGTCGAAGCGGCGCTCGCCCTTGCGCCCGGTCACATCTTGCCGCTTTCCAGGTCAGTACCGGGGATCGTGCGCATAAGGACAAACGACGGGGCCGCAACGATCGGCCGTTTCAGACTGGGCAGTCATGAGGGCGTTCGTGCGGTGAAGGCCGTCTAAGCGCTGCGGAGCTGACCAGCGTGCCGCGAACCGGTTCGCCGTGCGCGCTTCGACTTCCCGCGAAACCCTCCGGATTGAATGAGACGCTCTTTCGAAGCGGCGAAACGGACCCCGTCGGCGGGACCATGGGGCCCATGTCAACGCCGATTGACATGCTCAGAGTAGCGAAGCCCGCGGGCGCCAGTCGGAACGCCTTCGACGTCGCACTCTCGAAACTTCAGCGCGGCGGCCTTCGCGCGGACCGGCTTGCCGCGCCAAAGCGCGGGGCGTGCGAAGGCTGGCGGAGAGCGACGAACTTTGTTCGAACGCTCTTTACGACACTCTAGCCGATTGGGAACACCAGCTTAAGCACGCAAATCTGCCGTTCGAGGAGATGTCCCCATGACAGCTTCTCCGAACAAGACAGGCGGCGTCCTCGGCGAGTTTCTGGCCGCAGCAAGGGGTCAAGCCCTTGAATCGGCACGGAAGGCCAAGCCGCAACACCCGTTCTCCATCCGCCTGACACAGGA
>JACADX010000091.1 GCA_013389125.1 Parvularculaceae bacterium
CGGCGACGTGCTGTTTGTCGGCGGACATGTGTCGCAATCTTCAAGGGCGGAGAAAGGCTTGCGCGCTTTTCAGGATCCGACCGTGACGGGCGTCACGCCGGGGACCGGCGCGCTTCGAAACTCCGTTCCGCCGCCGCATCGGTTTCCCTCTGTCGCGCCTGCCGCCGTTAACCATAGCGCGGTTCGAAAAAATTGCTGCCGCCTCTCTTGACATATGTTGAGTGTTGTGCCATTGATCTAATCTATGAGCATTTACGCAAAACTTTCGGACCTCCTCGAGGCCCAGAGCGGCGACAGCTGGAAAGTGTCGTTTTCCGAGCTTGAGCGGCTTCTCGATCAAAAGCTGCCGTCAAGCGCCTTCAAATACGCCGGCTGGTGGTCCAATAACCCGAGCAACAACGCCATGACCAAGATCTGGCTGATGGCGGGGTGGAGGACCGAGAAGGTGGACGTGCCGGGTCAAACGGTCGTGTTTCGGCGCAACAAGCCGCCGGCGCCCGCTTATTACGGGCGCCCCTTGGGATTTGAAATGGCGATGGCGGGCCCTTTCGAAACCAAGATGGCGAAGCCGCCCGTTGGCGGGCGCAAGGTGCGCTTTGAAGAGCTTCACGGCGCGATGAGAGGGACAATCCGGATCATGCCGGACGTCGACGTGACGGCGCCGCTGGACGCCGACGCTCCGGACGCGCCGGCGCGGCGCGATCCGCTGAAAAGGCCTCTGCCGAAACGAAAGCCGTCCTCGTGACGCCGCTGCTTCTCGACACCTGCGCGATGATCCTGCTCGCGACCGGCGAGCGATTGAGCCGCGATGCGAAGGATGCGATCGAGGCCGCGCTCAGCGCCGGCGAGACGCTCGCGGTGTCGCCTTATTCCGCGTGGGAGGTCGGCGCGCGTGCCGCGCGCGGCGATTTCGTGTTTTCGCAAAAGCCGGAGAGCTGGTTTAACGCCTTTGTCGGCCGCGCCGGGATGAGCCTTGCGCCGTTGCCGCCGTCGGTTCTCGTCGCCGCGTCGTTTCTGCCGGGATCGCCGCCGGCCGATCTCGCCGACCGCGTCATCGTCGCGACGGCGCGCGAATTCGGCATGACTCTCTTGACGCGCGATGCGGCGCTCATCGACTACGCCGCGGCCGGTCACATCAACGCGATCGAGTGTTAGCGTCATGATCGTCATCCTCGAACTCATCGCTCTCGGCGTTTTCGCGCTGATCGCCGTCAATCTCTGGAAGATGTTCGCGGGCGGCGGGCGCCTTCCGACGCGCAAGGGCGGACCAATCATCGAAGGGACGGCGCATGAAGCGCGCTCGCCCGCGGCGGAGGCGGCAAGGCTGATGCGCGAATTCGAGAATGTCCGCGCCGAGCTGAAAGGGCGCTATCCGGCGACCTTCGCCATGCTCGGCGGCTATCTCAACAGCCATACGATCGGCGAGCATGGCGGACTGGAAGGCGCGGTCAGGGAAATGCTCGCCGACTGGGCGCCGCGCCGCGAGGAAGCGATGCGCGAGATTACGAAACTTCTTGCCGAGAACGAGACGGAAGAGGAAGTTCGCGCCATCGTGACGGCGGCGTCCGACGCCGATTTTTCACAGGAGGGGTATCGCGCGTGGCTGACCTGGCTTCTCGGCCGGTTCAACGCGCATTAGGGAAGGGATGTGCGTGGCTGACAGGATCTCGGGGAAATTCACCGGTAGGTGCCTCTGCGGCGCCGTCACATTTGAGGCGGCGCGCGACCGCGACCACGCGGACGCCTGCCATTGCGGTCAGTGTCGCCGCTGGAGCGGCAATTACTGGGCGTCGGTAAACGTGCCGACCGCAACGCTGAAGTTCACGTCGGGCGAAAGCAACGTCGCCTGGTTCCGCTCGTCCGATCTCGTCCGCCGCGGCTTTTGCCGGGAATGCGGGTCGGCGCTCTTCTGGCATGCGGATCGACACAAGGATTACGCGCACCGGTTTGCGATCGCCGTCGGCGCGCTTGACGAGCCGACAGGCGTCAAGATCACCGAGCACATTTTCGTCCGCGACAAGGGCGATTATTACGACATCAAGGACGGCCTGCCGCAAAAGCCGACTTATTAGGAGCAGATGAGTTTGTTCGGGATTCCTGTAGACTTCACGCACCTTACCGGCTTTGCGCTGTATTTCGCGATTTTCGCGCTGCCCTTCTTTCAGGAAGACGCGGCCGTCATCGGCGCGGCGACGGCTTCAATCATGGGGCTTGCGCCGACGCCGTTTCTCGTCGCCGCGATTATCGCCGGGCTCCTCGCGTCGGACGCCTGGAAATACTGGATCGGCCGGCTCGCGAGGCGCTACGAATGGGCGCACAAATTCGCCGAAAAACCGGGGGTCTCGGTCGCCGGCGACCTCGTCAGAAAGGAATTCGTCCAGACAATGCTGACGGCGCGCTTCGTGCCGGGAACCCGCGTGCCGACTTACGTCGCCTGCGGATTTTTCAAGGCGCATTACGGAAAATACGTCGTCGTTCTCCTGATGACCGCCTCGTTGTATGTCGCGATCATGTTCACGCTTTTCCACGCCGGCGGCGCCGTCGCCGGCGAGAAGGCGAAATTCTGGCTTCCGGTCATCGCCGTCCTGACGCTCGCCGCCTATATCGCCTTCCGCTGGTC
>JACADX010000043.1 GCA_013389125.1 Parvularculaceae bacterium
GGGGGGGGGGGCCGGCGACGACGCGCGTTCCCTCTATTGAAATTTTAGCGAAGGGCGCGCCGAGGCGGATGACGACGCCCCTGACGCCCCCATCGCGCACAAGAAGGTTCGAGCCGACGCCGACGGGATAAACGGGAATTCCCTTCGGCGTCTTCTTCAGAAATTCCGCAAGGTCCGCTTCGTCTTCCGGCGCATAGAGCACATCCGCCGGCCCGCCGACGCGAAACCAGGTGATCGCCGACATGTCCGCGCGTTCGACATAGCGGCCGCGGACGGGTGGGAGATCGGACGGTTTGACGCTCCTTGTCACGCCTTCAACTTCTTCAGATCCGCCTCAAGCCCCGCCGCATATTTCGTGATGTCGCCGGCCCCAAGCATGACGACGTAATCGCCCTTTTCCGCGACCGCCGCGATTTGCTTCGGAAGCTCATCCCAGGACTTCAGCGCCCTGACGTCGCGGTGCCCCTGCGCCGCCGCGCCGGCGACGAAAGCGTCGCGGGAAACGCCCTCGATCGGCGCTTCGCCCGCCGCATAGACGTCGGTCACGAAGGCGACGTCCGCTTCGTTCAGGCACGAACAGAACTGATCCATGAGATCGCGAAGGCGCGTGTAGCGGTGCGGCTGCACGACGGCGATGATCTTGCCTCGCGTCACGTTGCGCGCAGCCCTTAGGACCGCTGCGATCTCGACAGGGTGATGGCCGTAATCGTCGATGATCGTGACGCCGTTCCATTCCCCGACTTTCGTGAACCGGCGCTTGACGCCGGCGAAATTCAAGAAACCCTTGCGGATCGCGTCATCGCTCGCGCCGACTTTTCGCGCGACGATCGCCGCGGCGAGGGCGTTGAGGACGTTGTGAAGGCCGGGCATCGGCAGCCGGACGCCGTCGATGCGGCTGTCGGGCCGCCCGCGCGCCCTGAAGATAATATCGAATTTCGAGCCGCCGCCTTCGAAAGCGACGTTTTCGGCGCGAACGTCCGCTTGCGGATTTGTCCCGTAGGTGACGAGCCGGCGGTCGGTGACGCGCCCGACCAGCGCTTGCACCTCGGGGTGGTCAAGGCAGACGATCCCGTAGCCGTAGAACGGCGTATTCTCGATGAACTGGTCGAAGCCTTTCTTCAGCGCTTCGAACCCGCCCCAATGTTCGAGATGTTCGGGGTCGATATTCGTCACGACGGCGACGGTCGTCGGCAGGCGAAGGAACGAGCCGTCCGATTCGTCCGCCTCGACGACCATCCAGTCGCCTTCGCCGATCCGCGCATTGGTGCCGTAGGCGTTGATGACGCCGCCGTTGATGACGGTCGGATCGAGCCCCGCCTCGTCGAGGAGCGCCGCGACCATCGTCGTCGTCGTCGTCTTGCCGTGCGTGCCGGCGACCGAGATCGTCCATTTGAGGCGCATCAGCTCGGCGAGCATGTCGGCGCGGCGAACGACCGGGATGTGGCGCGCGCGCGCAGCGAGAATTTCAGGGTTGCCCTTGCCGATCGCCGTCGAGACGACGACGGCGCCCGCGCCCTCGACGTTCCTCGCCTGATGGCCGATGACGACCGCAATTCCCTTGTCGCGGAGGCGCTGCACGTTCGCGCTTTCGGCGACGTCGGAGCCGCGCACCTCATAGCCGAGATTCTTCATCGCTTCGGCGATGCCGGACATGCCGATGCCGCCGATGCCGACAAAATGCACGACGCCGACGCCGAACGGCAGGCGGACCTTGATATTCCTCGCTTCGCTCATGCGGCGGCCCTTGCGTCGCGGCGGGCGATCTTCTCGACGAGGTCGGCGAGCGACCTCGCAGCGTCCGGCTTGACGCGCCCTTTCGCGGCCGCGGCCATGTGCGCCAGCAGCGGGGCGTCCGTCAACAGATCATGAAGGCGCGTCCTTAGCGTGTCGACCGTGAAATCCTCCTCGTGGATGCGGATCGCCGCGCCGGCGTCGGAGAGCGTCTTGGCGTTGCCCGTCTGATGGTCGTCCATCGCGATCGCCAGGGGCGCGAGAATGGACGCCCTGCCGATTGTCGAGAGTTCGGTGACGGTCGAGGCCCCGGCGCGCGCGATCACGAGATGCGCTTTTTGGATGCGCGCCGGGAGATCGGCGAAGAACGGCGCAAGCTCGGCGGCGACGCCCGCCGCATCGTAGACCCTCTTCACGTCGGCGATTTCCGATTCCCGCACTTGCTGCGTGACGAGAAGGCGCGCCCGGAGCGCCTCGGGGAGCGCCGAAATCGCGGCCGGCGCGACCTTTGAAAAGAGCGAGGCGCCCTGACTGCCGCCGAAGATGAGGAGCGAGAGGCTCGCGCCTGCGGCGATCGCCGGCGCCGGCGCCCTTGCCGCCTCAGCGACCGCGTCGCGTACCGGATTGCCGACCTCGATCAGCGGCGCGCGGACTTTCTCCGCCCTTGCAAGCGCCGGGAAGCCGTGCGCGACGAACGCCGCGCCCGCCGTCACCATGCGGTTGGCGCGGCCGAGCACGCCGTTTTGTTCGTGCACGCCATAAGGAACGACGAGCATCTGCGCCGCTTTCATCGCCGGAAAGGA
>JACADX010000019.1 GCA_013389125.1 Parvularculaceae bacterium
CGCGCTCGAAGCCGCGCAGTCGGGCGTCACCTGCAACACGATTTGCCCCGGCTATGTGTGGACGCCGCTCGTCGAAAAGCAGATCGAAGACCAGGCGAAGACCCACGGCATTCCGCGCGAGAAGGTCGTCCTGGACGTGTTGCTCAAAGCGCAGCCAAACAAGCGCTTCGCGCAGACGAGCGAGATCGGCGCCTTGACGGCGTTCCTGTGCTCGGAGAGCGCCGCCTCGATTACCGGCGCATCGCTGCCGGTCGACGGCGGCTGGACTGCTCAGTGACATTCGAGGGAGAGAAGCGATGCACGACACGATGACCATGGAAAAGCCGGAGCGGACAAAAGCGCCGCCGGCGCCTCAAGGCGCGCGTCGCGCGGCGGCGGGACTCAAGAGCGTCAATTTGGCGCTTCAGGGCGGCGGCGCCCATGGCGCCTTCGGCTGGGGCGTGCTTGACCGGCTGCTCGAAGACGAACGCATCGCCTTCGACGGCGTCAGCGCGACGAGCGCCGGCGCCATGAACGCCGCCCTTCTCGCCTATGGCCTTGCCGTCGGCGGACGCGACGGCGCGAAAAGCGCGCTCGCGAATTTCTGGAGAAAGATCGCCAGCCTCTCGCTGTTCAGCCCGCTGCAGCCGACCCTGTTCGACCGCATTCTTCACAATCATTCGCTCGAAATGTCGCCGGCGTTCATGATGTTCGACATCATGTCGCGAATCTACTCGCCCTATGAGCTCAATCCCTTCAACCATAATCCGCTCCGAAAGGCGCTTGAGGACGCCGTCGATTTCGAGCGGCTGCGCAAGGAGAGCCCCGTTCGTCTCTTCCTTTCCGCCACCAATGTCCGGCAGGGCAAGGTGCGCGTATTCAAGACCTCGGAAATCACGGCCGACGCCGTTCTCGCTTCGGCATGCCTGCCTTTCCTCTTCCAGGCGGTCGAAATCGAAGGCGAACCCTATTGGGACGGCGGCTATATGGGGAACCCCGCCCTCTTCCCGCTCATTTACGAGTGCGACAGTCGCGACATCATCGTCATTCATATCAACCCGATCATGCGCTCGGAAACGCCGAAGAGCGCCCGCGACATCTTGAACCGGATCAACGAAATCAGCTTCAACTCGTCGCTGATGCGGGAAATGCGCGCGATCAGCTTCGTCACCAGGCTGATCGACGATCAGGCGGTCGACGTCGGCAGCATGAAGCGCATGCTGATCCACTCGATCGAAGCCGAGGAGTTCATGCGCAAGCTCGGCGTATCGAGCAAGCTCAACTCCGACTGGGAGTTCTTGACCCATCTCCGCGATGTCGGTCGCGTAAGCGCGGCGAAATGGATCGAAGAAAACTATGACGACATTGGAACGCGCTCCACCGTCGACATCGCGGCGAAATATCTCTGAGGCGATCGCGGCGTCCTTGCGATCGCTCGCGGCGCCGCCGACGGCGCCGGCGCGCATTCGCGCGGCGGTCGAGGCCTATGAAACGGAAAGCGAGCGCATCATCAGCTGGGTGCAGCTCGCCGGCGTCGGCGTTTTCGCGGCGCTTTATGTCGCGACTTACGCGGCTTTCGAGGTCCATCCGACGTTCGAGCCGGTTCCAGTCGTTCTCCTCTTTTACAGCGGCTTCACCTTGTGGCGGCTGCGACCCACCCGCGAGGGAACGCTCTCAACCCGGCAGCAATACGCGTCTGCGGCGCTCGACATCTTTCTCCTGACGGCGCTCATCGGCGCGTTCCCGCGCCAATACGGCGAACCGGCCGCGCTCTATCTCAAGGCGCCGACGCTCTTTTACGTTTATATTCTCATCGCGCTTCGGGCGCTGCGCTTCGATCCGAGGCTCGTCCTTTTCACGGGCGTCGCGGCGGCGCTCGGCTGGGCGCTTTTGACAGCTATCGCCGCGCTCGACGGCGCGCCGACGACCGGCGACTACCGCGTTTACATGACTTCGCTCGCGCTCCTGCCCGGCGCCGAACTGGAAAAGATCGCCGGAATTCTCGCGACGACGGGCGTGCTTGCGCTCGGCGTCGACCGCGCGCGGGCGCTGCTATTTCGGACCGCAACCGAGGAGGCGGCGACCGCCGACCTTTCGAAATTCGTCGGACGCGACGCCGCCGAGCGCATTCGCGCCTCCGACGAAGGCGTCAAGGCAGGCGACGGCGAAATCAGGCGCGCGGCGATCATGTTCGTCGATCTCCGCGGGTTCACGCCGGCGACGAGAACCATGCCGCCACGGGACGTCATCGCCTTGCTCCAGGAGTACCATTCGCGTCTCCTCCCGCTCATTGAGCGCGGCGGCGGATCGGTCGACAAGTTTCTCGGCGACGGCATCCTCGTGAGCTTCGGCGCGGCGCGCGAGAGCGGGCGCGAGTGCGCCGACGCCGTTGAAACAGCCTTTGCCGTCGATGCGGAGGCGTTGCGTTGGCGCGACGAGCGCCTCAGGACCGGGAAGCCGCCGCTTGATGTCGGGATTGCGCTGGCGAGCGGCGATGTCGTTTACGGCGCCGTCGGGCACGGGGACCGGCTCGAATACACGGTGATCGGCGAGCCTGTGAACCTCGCAGCAAAGCTCGAAAAGCGCGCCAAGGCTGAGAACGCGCGGATCATCGCGACGAAAGGCGTCGTCAAAGACGCCGGCGACCAGGGGTTCCCTGCCGCTCCGCTGCGCCGCATCGCCGGCGGAAAGGTCGAGGGCGTCTTGGAGCCTGTCGACTTCGAAGTGCTCGCATGAAGCCTATGCCGAAAGCGCATTTCCTTAAGGCAGGGCGCCGGCCGCAAAATGGCGCCGACAGTCGAGGAGAGACAACCGCCATGATGAGCCCGACCGCTGAAGCCGCCGAACCCGCGTCGAAGCCTCAAGGTACGCTTCCTGTCCGCCTCCTGACGCATGGACTGACGATCTTCATTGCGCTCGTCTTCATCGACTCGCTCCGCTTCAAGTTCTCGAATGCGCCGAAGACCCAGATCATATTCGGCGATCTTGACCGATGGGCGGCGAGCCTTGGCGCGCCTGGCGTTTTCGCGCAAGGGGGCGTTTTCAGTCAGTATGTGATCGGCGGCGCAGAACTTCTCGCTTCCATCATCCTGATTGGAACGATGGTCCTGAAACCTTATCGCTTCTTGCAGCCGGTCGGGGCGATTCTGGCGATCGCCATCATGTCCGGCGCCGTCAGCTTTCACTTGTTCACGCCGCTCGGCGTCAATGTCGACAATGACGGCGGCGCGCTCTTCTTCACCGCCTGCGGCGTCTGGCTCGGCGGCTTCGCCCTTCTGTTCCTCCGCCGCCGCGAGCTCGGCGAGCTCCGCCGGCGTCTCGGGGCGTTCTTCGCCCCCGCCGGGAAGCTGTGAGGACGCGATGGCGAACGACCGCAATCCAGCGCCCGCGCCGAAAGGCGCTCGCCCTCATATTGTCATCGTCGGCGCGGGCTTTGGCGGCCTTTCGGCGGCCAAGGCGCTTTCAAAGGCCGATGCGGACATCACCCTCATCGACCGGCGCAATCATCATCTCTTCCAGCCTTTGCTCTATCAGGTTGCGACGGCCGCGCTTTCTCCGAACCAGATCGCCAGCCCGATCCGGGCTATCGTCAGGCGCCAGAAGAACATCGCAGTCGTTCTCGATGAAGTCGTCAATGTCGACCGCGCCGCACGGCAGGTCATCATGCGCGACCGCGCCATCGCCTTTGATTTTCTTGTTCTCGCGACCGGCGCGCGCCACGCCTATTTCGGCAATGACCATTGGGAAAAGCACGCGCCTGGCCTCAAGACGCTTGAAGACGCCAACGCCATCCGCGAGAAAATCCTTCTCGCTTTCGAGCGCGCGGAATTGACGCCGGCGGGGCAAGATCGCAACCGCGCGCTTTCCTTCGTCATCATCGGCGGCGGTCCGACGGGCGTCGAACTCGCCGGGGCGATTGCGGAACTTTCCAAACGCGCTCTCGCCTGCGATTTCCGGCATACGCGGTGCACCGATCCAAAGGTCATTCTGATTGAGGCGGGCGCACGTCTTTTGCCGAGCTTTTCGCCGGCGATTTCCGACTATGTGAAGCGTTCACTCGAAAAGCGCGGGGTTGAGGTTCGCCTCGGCGAGGCGGTGACGGAGTGCCGCGACCGCTCCGTCATGATCGGCGAGACGACGATTGAGGCCGATACGATCATCTGGGCCGCGGGCGTCAGGGCATCGCGCGCCGCAGAATGGCTTGGCGCTGACGCCGACCGTGCCGGACGGACAAAGGTTCGCGAGAATTTGTCGATCGACGGCGATCCGGCGATCTTCGTGATCGGCGACACGGCGAACGCGACGGGGGTCAACGGAAAGCCGATTCCGGGTCTTGCGCCGGCCGCAAAGCAGCAGGGCGCCTATGTCGGGAGGCTGATCAGCGCGCGGCTTTCCGGCGCGCCGGCGCCGGGGCCGTTCCGCTACATGGATTTCGGCTCGCTGGCGACGATCGGCCGGAATTCGGCCGTCGTCGAATATGGCGGCGTCAAGCTGACGGGATTTCTCGCCTGGCTCTTCTGGTCGGCGATTCACATTTATTTCCTGATCGGATTCCGCAACCGGGTTGTCGTCACTCTCGACTGGCTGTGGTCCTATGTGACGCTGGAGCGCGGCGCGCGGCTCATCACCGAGAGCGTTTCGGTTCACGCCGACGGCGCGAAGGCGCGGCCGCGGCTTTTGAAGGTTGCGGCGGAATAAGCAAGAACGTCATGCGCGGCGAGACCGAGGTCCTTTTTCACGGCGTTCGCGGCAGCGCGCCAACGAGCGGCCTCGCATACGCCGAATTCGGCGGCGACACGCCGGCGATCGAAATTAGGGCGCCCGACGCGCGCCTTTTTCTCGACGCCGGCAGCGGGGTTCGAAACGCCGCCGCCGCGGCGCGCCAAGGCGACATCGACCTTGTGCTCACGCATTACCATTACGATCACCTGATCGGCCTTCCCTTCTTCGAACCCGCCTGGCGTCAGATCGGGCGCTTGCGCGTCTGGGCGCCCGTGCTTGAGGACAGGCGTCCTGAAGACGTTCTTGGCGCATTCTTTAGAGCGCCCTACTGTCCGGTCGGACTTTCCGACTTCAAGATGGCGGCGGAAATTCTCGCCTTTCGGCCAGGCGACACGCTCGATGTCGGCGGCGGCGTCGCGGTTTCGACGATGCTCGGCGCGCATCCTGGAGGATGCGCCGTCCTGCGCATGAAAACGGCCGCGGGCGACATCGTCTACGCGAGCGACATCGAAGCGGCGAGCGCCCGGGAGGCCGCGCGCCTTGCGATGTTCGCGCGCGGAGCCGACCTTCTCATCATCGACTCGATGAATGACGACATGACCGCTCCGCATCGTCGGGGCTGGGGCCATTCGAGCTGGCGCGAAGCGGCATGCGTCGGCGCCGCCGCCGGCGCGCGATCGATCGCGCTGTTCCACCACGACCCGCGCGCGGACGACGATCGCCTCAACAGGATCGACGCCGAAGCGCAGGCGTTCGAGCCGCGCGCCTTTCTCGCCAGGCAAGGCTCGCGGGCGGTCTTGAATTCGCGCGGCGGCGGCGAGCGCCGTTCGCTGGAGCGCCGGAGGGCGACAGACGATGGAGATGCAGCAAATCAGGTACTTTCTCGCCGTCGCTGAAACGCTGAACTTCACGCGCGCGGCCGAAAAGTGCAACATCAGCCAGCCCGCCCTGACGCGCGCCATCAAGGCGCTCGA
>JACADX010000112.1 GCA_013389125.1 Parvularculaceae bacterium
CCCTCTCCCGCCTTCTTGCCAAACCGGCGCCCCTCATGCATAGAGCGCCCTCACCCCGCCGCCGGGGGCGACCCTGCGGCGCCAAGTCGAGCGGGCGTAGCTCAGGGGTAGAGCATCACCTTGCCAAGGTGAGGGTCGGGCGTTCGAATCGCCTCGCCCGCTCCAGTTTCCTCCACATGCCTTGCGACCAGGCCGGCGATGGCAGGGATCTGGTCTTTGGCGGCGACTCGCCGCAGGCTTGCTCGCGTTGTCGCGTTCTTCTGGTTTCACAAGGGGCCGCCGCCCGCCTGCCGGAGACCGATATGCCGCAACCCATCGTCGCCCAGGCGCGCCGGCGCCTTCCCGCCGGCGCCCGCTATGCCGTCGTCGCAAACGACATCGTCGAGAGCTATCACGCATCCTCCGCCGAAGCGCTGACGGCGGCCTGCCGCACGCACCTCAAGGACCAGTTCTCGATCGTCAAGGTCTCGGGCCCTGAGCGCGGCGCTCAGCGGCGGCCTTCTATTTGATCCGCGCCCGGAACTGCACGGAGAAGGTCGGGTCGGGAGCGCCGGCGAGCATCTTGCCTTTGGGATTGAGGCAGAGATAGCGGACATTCGGGTCGTAGCCCGCCGCCGGCGTATAGGCGCAGGCGGCGAAATTCGCCGGCGCCGAAACGCCGTTTGAATATCGGACGTCCGTGCCAAGCGTGAAGGTCAGCCCCGCGCCGGCCTGCGTGAAATAGACGGCGCCGGTCGCGGGTCCCCCGCCGTCGATGTCGCCATTAAAGAACTCGACATTCGACGGGATGGGGTCGGAGAGGAAAAGCGTGTCCGTGTCGACCGTCCCGTCGCCCGAATTCGTCACTGTCAGCGTGTAATAGACGTCGTTGCCGGGTATGGCGAAACGCTCGTTGCCGACCGTCCCGACCATCGACACGGTTTTTAGCGCCGTGAGCAGCGGCATCACCTTGTCATAGGTGACGTCGCTGATCCCGAGCTGTTGTCCGCCGGGATTGAAGCCGCCGCCGCCGGCGTCATTGCCGGAGAAATAGATGATGCGGACCGCGGTGATCTGGAGGGTCCCGAAATCGAAGGCGGCGTTGCCGTTGCTCGACGACGAGGCGACCGAGGCCGTTCCTTCCCAGCCGTCGCCGAAGCTTTCATCGTCCGCCGCGACGGCGGAGCCGAGGGTGACGAAGGAGCCGGTCTTCGCGTTCACGAGGCCGGACCCGGCGTCGTAGTAGACTTCGACGAAATCGTCCCAGCTTGATTGATCGACGTCGGTCAGCGTGAAGGCGAGGTTTGTGACTGCTTCCGAAAAGGTCAGATCGACCGTCACCTTGTCGTCGTCGTCCTGGCGGCTGTTGTCGAAGCCGACTTGCGCATAGCCCGTGAAACCGCCCTGCGTATCCTGCTCATAAGAGACGAAGTCGTTGCCGGCATAGGCGATGAACGTCCCGCCGTCGGTCACCGTCGACCAGGTGACGGTCGTCGTCACGCCGGCGGACGTCGCGGTCGTACCCGAAGTGATGGCGTCCTCGTCGGCGATCCCGAGCGCCGCCCAGTCGAGTATGCCCGAAACCTGCGCATGGGCGGGGGCGAGGAGCATTCCGACCGCGGCCGCCAGCGCAAGCGGGAGAAGGGCAGGGTTCCGACGCGCCGTCATTGCGCGCGCTCCGGAGAAATCGCGTCGAGAAGGCCCCGCGCCGTCGTCTGGTCGAACTTGATGCGAAGCTTGAGGTAGGGCCCTTCGCGCGAATATTCCGCCGCCGCGAAATCCTCGTCGACGAACCCGGCGAAATTCCAGCCGAAGGAGAACCAGACGTTCTCGGCCGGCGTGACGCCGATCATCGGGCCCAAGGCGTAGTCGATTGTCTTCGAATTGAACGCGTAAATCGCCTCGCCGTGGACGCCGACATCGAGCCAGTCGCGGACGTCGTAGCGCGCTTCAAGGCCCAAAAGCTCGGTGACGCCGTCATGCGTCAGGCCGTCCGCGCGCAGCACGGAATATTTGAGCCCGTGATTGAGCGCGATCTGGAGTTTGTCCGTCGCCATGGCGTTGACGGTCAGATTGTGCACGGCTTTCCAGCTCTCGGAGTTCTCGTCCCTCTCCCGCTGTTTCACGTCAAAACGGTTAAGAATGATCAACCCGTCGTCATGCGGGCGCCAGGAGGCGCCGATCCGCGCGTCAAAGCGGCGCTCGTCGGGGATGAGTTCGTTGTTGTCCGCCTGGTAGCGCCCGGCGGCGGCGAAGGAGAGGTCTTCGGAAAGGTCGCGCGCCGCGCCGGCGGCGAGCATGTAGCGCTCGCCGGTCTCCGACTTCTTCATTTCAAAACGGCTTGAGCCGGACGTCGCGCCATTGCGATATCCGGCCCCGATGTAAAGCGATGTATAGGCGCCGCCCGTCTCCTCGAAGGGCGCGCGCGGTATGTCCGGGACGATGTCGTCGGGCGCGTCGACGGCGCCCCGCTCCCTTAAATCTTCGCGACGGGCGAGTCCCAAGGATCCGGTCCAGGTGTCGGAAAGTTTCGCCTGCTGGTCGACGGCGAAGGTCGCGCCGATGCGCTCGGCGCTGTCTTGCGTCAGCCGGTCGCCCGAAACCGTGACCTTGCCGCCGGTCCACGGCTCGGCGA
>JACADX010000224.1 GCA_013389125.1 Parvularculaceae bacterium
ACTACGTCGCGTGTTCGGGATCGACCGATAGCGACGAGGTTGAGTGCAATCCGATGTCGGTCAGCGTCACCGAGGACGGGCTTTACTCATTCGCCGTTGAGGACGACCGGCTCCTCGTCCGGTTTCACATGCTCGACGAAGACGATTTCGCCGTGCAGTTCGACGACAGCGACGAAAACGACGATGAGCGCTACCAATATTACTGGGGCCGAAAGACCGGCGACAGCCTGCGGCTTGTGATGATTTGGTGCAATGATCTGCCGCGCGCGCTGGTCGACAAGCTCGTTGAAGACGGCGGGCTTTCGACCGATGAAGACTACCAGACCTGCACCGCGCAATCCGCGTCCGCCATTGTCGTCGCGGCGAAGTCCTATGCGGCGGGCGAGGTCGCCAAGCAGAACTGGGTCGAGATGACGCCCGCCGTCGCGGGCAAGGCTGAATGACTGACTATCCTCCGGTTTCTCCGTTCGCCGCCGGCCTCAGCGGCAAGTGTCCGCGCTGCGGTCAGGGCGCGCTCTTCAAGTCTTTCCTCGGCCTTGGCGATCGCTGCGCCGTTTGCAAGCTCGATTACTCAAAGGCGGACCCCGGCGACGGTCCCGCCGTGTTCGTCATTCTCTTCGTCGGTTTTGTCGCGGTCGCCGCAGCCTTTATCTTAAGGTTCGTCTTTTTCGCGCCGCTCGCGACCGCCTTCGCCGTGGCGGGCGGCGCTGCGATCTTTCTCTCGCTCGCGCTCCTTCGGCCGCTGAAGGCGACGCTGATCGCGCTGCAATACCGCCACAAGGCGGAGCAGGGCCGACTTCAGGAATGAGAGTCCGGCTGCGCCCCGGCCTTGCGATCGCGACGGCGCTCGCGTTCGCCGTCTTATCGACGCTCGGAACCTGGCAGCTCCAGCGGCGCGAGTGGAAACAGAATCTCATCGCGTCGGCTGAAGCGCGCCTTCAAGCCGCGCCGATCCCGTTCGACGACGCCGCGTCGCGCGCGCGCGCCGGCGAAAACATGGAGTATCAGCCGGTCACCCTCGACGGCGCCTATGCGAACGATCGCGAATCTTTCGTTTTTGGAACCCATGACGGCGACGCCGGAGTCTATGTCTTCACCCCGTTCAGGGTGCGCGATTCGGCGGCGGGGCCCGCGCGCTACGTTTACGTCAATCGCGGATTCGCGCCGCAGGACTTCAAGAGCCCGAGCGCGCGCCGCGACGGCCTTATTGAAGGCGCGGTCGTCGTCCGGGGCCTTTTCCGCAGCGCCGAAATAAAGCGCGGACCGGAGAAATGGCTGGAGCCTCAAAATCAGCCCAAAGACAATCTCTATTTCATTCGCGATCCGAATGTCCTCGCGCGCCGATACGGGCTCGACGTTTCGTCCTATTATATTGACGCGTTCGACGAGACGCCGGCCGGCGCCTTTCCGAGGGGCGGGCTCACAAGGGTCGAATTCCCCAATCGCCACCTTGAATACGCGCTGACCTGGTTCGGCCTTGCGGCAGCGCTCCTTGGCGTGTTCGTCGCCTATTCGATCAAGCGCGACTGACCTTTCCGCCTTCCGGCCCGCAAAGCGCTCCTTTCGCCGCTTCGGCGTTGCGCCTTGCGCCGCGGCAAACTACTTTGCATTTCAAAGTAAAAACGGAATCCAGAAAGCATCATGAAATCAACGAATTGCCGCCCGCCCGCCAGGCCGTCCGCGACCGCAGACAATGGAAAGGAAGAGCTTCGCGCGAGCGCCTGCGCAAGGGCCAAAGGCGAGGAACGACTATGAGTCTTGAACCGCTTTTCGAAGCCCCGTTGGTCGTTCAAATCCACGCCTTCGGCGCCATGGCGGCGGCGATCCTCGGACTGGTTCAGTTCGCCGCGCCGAAAGGAACCGCGTCCCACCGAACGCTTGGCGCGGTCTTCATGCTGCTGATGGCGGTCGTCGCGGGAAGCACTTTGTGGATGACGCATCCGGTCGGGCCGGACGATCCCTTCTGGGCGCGGTATTCGCCCATTCATCTCTTCACCTTGCTGACGTTTTTCGGCCTTTTTAGCGCGACGATCATTCTTGTCCGCGGGGGACCGGGACTAAAGCGGCACGCCGCGCCGCTCGGGGGCGTCTTTATCGGCGGCCTCATCGTCGCCGGCGTCCTCGCCTTTCTGCCGGGAAGGATCATGCATCAGGTCGCGTTCGGCGGATAATCCCTTTACGGATGATCGAGAAGGCGGCCGTCGATCTCGCTCGCGGCTGAAACGCCGGTGAGCGCCATCGCGACGCGAAAGTCGTGCATGACGAGCGAAAGATAGCGCTTGAGGCCCGCTTCGCCTTCCGCCGCGACGGCGAAAATCCACGGGCGGCCGATGAGCGCCGCGTCCGCGCCGGCGGCGCGGGCGCGAAGCACGTCCTGTCCCGTGCGGACGCCGCCGTCGACAAGAATCTTGGCGCGGCCCCTCAGGGCGTCGGCGATCAGCGGCAGCGCCGCAAGTCCCGATGCGACGCCGTCAAGCTGGCGTCCGCCGTGGTTTGAGACGACGACGCCGTCGGCGCCGGCGTCCGCCGCCGCGCGCGCGTCTTCCGGCGTCAGAACTCCCTTGATAACGAGATTTCCGCTCCATTCCTTGCGGAGCGCTTCAATGTCCTTCCAAGTGACGGATGCATCGAATTGCCCGTCGACCCAAGCGCGGAAATCCGTCGGCGTCGTCGCTTTCGGAACATAGGCGCTCAAATTGCCGAAGACATGCGGCCTGCCGCCGACGCCGACATCGACAAGCCACGCCGGATGCAGGAAATAGTCGATAATCCCTGAACGGAGTTTCCCGTAAAGGCCGCCGCCGCCGCTGAGCCCGTTCCGGATGTCGCGATAGCGCGCGCCGACGACGGCGAGATCGACGGTGAAAAGAAGCGTCCTGACGCCGACCGATTTGGCGCGCTGCAAGAGCTCGCGCACGGCCCCGCGGTCCTTCAGCATGTAAAGCTGAAACCAGAACGGCCGCGCCGCCGCCTTCGCGACCTCCTCAAGCGAACAGATCGCGACGGTCGAAAGGCAAAAAGGGACACCGGCCGCATCCGCGGCCTTCACGGCCTGAATTTCGGCGCGCTTTCTCATCATGCCGCCCATGCCGATCGGCGCGAGCGCGAGCGGCATCGACCAGGTCTCGCCGAAGAGGTCGATCTTCGGGTTGAGCGCCGAGACGTCGCGCATCACCCGCTGCTTCAATTTGAGGCGCGCGAAGTCCGCGACATTGTCGCGCAATGACTGCTCCGCGCCCGCGCCGCCGTCGATATAGTCGAAGAAGACGCGCGGCAGGCGCCGTTCGGCGATGCGCCGGTAATCATCGGCGGATGCAGGCCTCAAATTGAGCGACGGCATCGGAATTGTCCTCGGCGGGCGTCCCTCTATCGCAGCGTTCGGCCTTTATCGGAAAGCCCTTCGCCGCCTCAGGCGCGCGCCCGCATTTCCGACCCGTTCGCCCAGGTCCCGTGGAAGCCGAGCGGCACGCGCTGCGGGATCCGGACGCGGGCGACCGGCGGCGCGGCGAAATTTTGGGCGTCGATGATGAGCGCCTCGCTCGCGCCGGTGTCGGCGTTTTGCGTAAAGACGACGACGTAGCCGTCGTCTTCGGACTTCGCGTTAACGCGCGGCGCGAATGCGGGTTCCGTCCCGAAGCAGTTGTCGTCGAAAGCGTGTTTGACGCGCGCGCCCGTCGCAAGATCGTATTTGTAAAGCCCGTCGAAGAGCTGCGTTGCAAGGTCAGGAATCGCGACGTGATAGGAATATCTGTTGCGCCGTCCGGCATAGCCGAGATTGACGACCGGGAACTCGCTGATCGCGTCGTCGACGGGCTCTTCTTTTCCGGCGCCGGTCTTCAAATTCATCCGCCATTTCGTGAGCCGCGCCCGCAGCGCGAGGACGTCGACCATTGGAGCGTAAGGGCCAAAGCTGGTATCGAGCGGTCGCCCGTTGTCGACATATTTGCAGCAATACATGACGATCTCGTCGCCTTCCTCAAAGGCGTTGACGACGTGGTAGATGTAGCAGGGCTCGAATTCGAACCAGCGGATGTCCTTGCCCTCGCCGCGGCGCGGCAGGACGCCGAAGCGCGTCGGAAGTTTCGGATTATTATGGATGTGCCAGGTCCGGTTGCGCAGGCCCCACTCGGTGAAAACGACCGGAAGGTCCATCAGCACGACGTAGTTTTCGGTCATCGCCATGTCGTGCGGCAGGCGCGGACCCGGCAGGTCGATCGTCGTGAAATGGACGAGTTCATTGTCCCTCGAGACGACGCCGTAGGAATACCAGGGCTCATAAAGCGCGTAATCGAAGAACAGGAACTCGCCGGTGTTGAGGTCGGCTTTCGAATGCGCCGAAACGTTTCGCGGAAGCTTGCCGCCGAACGTCTCCTCGCCGAGCGTTTCGAGCGTGTGCGGATGAATTCGGACCGGGCGTCCGCTCACATACCAGAGCGCCATCAACTCCCCGGCGTGACAGACGACGTCCGTGTTGGCGGTATCCTTGTAAACGGTCGTCGAGCCGTCATCGACAGACCTTGAAAAAATGCCGCCCTTCTTCAGCGCGCCCGCCGCATCGGCCATGAAATCGCGCGAGCGCACATAACGGTTGCGATACTCGGCTTTGCCGTTTTCGAAATGGACGGCGTGCAGCATGCCGTCGCCGTCAAACCAGTGGTGCATGCCCTTCGGCGCGACGCGCGGGTTCGGCCCGATGCGGTAATAGGCGCCGTAGATGTCCTTCGGGATCTCGCCGACGACCTTGAGGTCTAGCGCGGTCGTTTCGGCCGCAATCGGCGCGAAAGGTCCTTGAAGATAGGGATTGAAGCGTTGAAGGTCGCCTTCGGCGTCATCGAGCGGCATCAACGGGTCTCCTCTCGCCGAGCGGCGGCGCGGCTTACGGCGTTCGACAGAATGCGCCGATAATGAAGCCGCGCCAAGCGGGGCGGGCGCGCAAATTGCGAATTGGCCGCCCGATCGGCGGCTCAGGCGAAATCAAGCCCGAGGAGGCGGGAGAGTTCGCCGATCGCCGGCCCGACGTCGCCGAACGGGACCTTGATCGTCGTCATGCCCATGTCGCGCGCCGGCTTCAGATTGACGCCGAGATCGTCGAGAAAAATGCAGGCGGATGCGGGGAGGGCGAGCCTTTCGAGCATCATCTCATAGATGCGAGGCTCGGGCTTCCTGACCCCGGCTTTCGATGATTCGATCACGCTGTCGAAGGCGGCGTAGATCGCCGCGAGTTCGGCCTTCCGGGCTTCGAGTCGCGGCGATCCGTCGGATTCGATCGATGGAAAATTATTGGTGATGCAGCCCGTTTTGAACCCGGCGGCTTTGACGGCGCGGAGCGCGGCGGTCATTTCGGGCTTCGGCGCGACGTCGAGGAGGCGCGCGAAATCGCGGCCCGAAATCTCGAAACCCGCGGCGCGCGTCTCCTCCGCGAACAACCGGTCGAATTCGTCCGGCGTCAGCTCGGCGCGCTCGAACCGCGCGAAAGCGCCGTCATGAAGCCGCGACTTGATCACCCCGCCGATGAAGCGGTCGGGCAGACCATGCTCCTTTTCAAAGGCCGCGAAGTTTTCGACCGGCGAAGTCGTAAAGACGCCGCCGAAGTCGAAAATCACGGCCTTGAAGCGATGCGTCATGCGCCGCGCGGCGTCATGCCGAATCGCTTGGCGACAGCCCTATCAACCATGCGCTTCGGCATGATGTTCGGGAGCGTCCACAGCGCGAACTTGTTGCGCAGAATCGCGTAGCGCGTTTTCGGACGCGGAGCCGTCAGGATCTGAAGGATGAGCTTTCCGACCGCCTCGGCCTCGAGGCCGGAATCGCCGAATGACTGCATCATGCCTTTCATCCGCGAAAGGTCGTCGAAATATTCGGTGTTCCGATAGCGCTCAATATTAAGGTCGTCCGCCTTCGCCCAGATCGGCGTCCGGATCGCGCCGGGGCCGACGATGACGACGTCGATGCCATGGCGGACAAGCTCGCGGCGAAGGCTCTCGGAGAGCGCTTCCAGCGCGTGTTTCGACATCGCGTAGGGCGACATGAAGGGAGAGGCGATCTTGCCGGCGACGGAGCTCATATTGACGATCCGTCCGGGCGAGCCCGCGCGCGAATGATCGGCGCCGAGCATCGGCAGGAACGCCTGCGTCACGCGGATCGGGCCATAGACATTGATGTCCATCTGCCGCTTCAAATCATTAATGTCGAGATAGCCGACGGGACCGGCGATCGCGACGCCGGCGTTGTTGATGAGCGCGTCGAGCGTCTTTCCGGCAAGCGCCTTGTCGACTTTCTCCGCTTCGCGCCGGATCGCCGCGTCGTCCGTCACGTCGAAGCAAAGCGGCGTGAAACGCGGCCCGAGATCGGCGCTCGCCTCGGCCGCATCCTTCTCTTTCCGGACGCTGCCGAAGACGCGCCAGCCGGCGTCGATGAGCGACCTGGCGATCGCCCGGCCGATGCCGGTCGAGACGCCGGTGACAACGGCGGTCTTTTCTCTGTTCGTCATGCGCCTTCCTTTAATGGAGCGCCCAGGCGAGCGCTTCTTCCTTCATGTAATCGCTCGTCGGCGTGAACGCTTTCGGCTCGTCGAAGACGCCAATGAGGAAATGGCGTTCGCCGGGCCATCTGTCGCTTTCATACGAGAGCGGCGTCCCGCAGGATCGGCAAAAACCGCGCTTGACGCCCATGGAGCTTGCGTAAAAGACCGGCGCGCCGGCGGTCCATTCGACGGCGTCTGCTGGAAATCCGACCCAGGTCGAAAAGGCGCCGCCGGTCGTCCGGCGACAGCTCTCGCAATGGCAGCGCGACACGAATTTCGGCGCGCCGGCCGCCCGGAACCGCACCTGCCGGCAATGGCACCCGCCTTCATGCGCCGTCATAGACCCATCGCTTTGGCCAGTTCGCCGTTCTTTCTGACCATCGTTTGATGCGCGGGCCGCGCCGCGATGCGGTCGACATAGTCCTTCACCCGGCCTTCTTTCGGGATTGCGCCGAACATGGTCGCGAAAAAGAGCGTCGAGCCCATGACGACGTCGGCCGCCGAAAACGTGTCGCCGAGGATGAAGGGCCCGTAGGACAGCGCCTGTTCAATCGACGCCGTCACCCGTTCAAAATCGCCATGGCCCGCCGCCGTCGAATTCTCACGCGTCACTTTGCCAAGGCGGTCGAGCATCATCGGCTCGATGCAGGACGGCGCGAAGAACATCCAGCGGTAATAAACGCCGCGCTTCGGGTCGCTCGTCGCCGGCGCAAGGCCCGCCGATGGAAAGGCGTCGGCGAGATAGGCGCAGATCGCGGCCGCTTCCGTCACGACAACGCCCTTGTGTTCGAGCGCCGGGAGCTTGCCCATCGGATTGACCTTGAGGAATTGCGGCGTCCTGCCTTCGCCTTTCCTGAGATTG
>JACADX010000072.1 GCA_013389125.1 Parvularculaceae bacterium
ACACCATGCAGGTCAACGTGTTTCTGAATGCGCCTCAGTAAGCTCATCGCGCTGATCGTCGCCGCGGCGGCGTTAGGCTCCGCGCCGGCGCGTTCGGCCGATCTCATCGTGCAGTCCGGCGGCGCTGCGAACCGGCTCAAGGTTCAGAGCCTCCTCGAGCGCAAATTCGCGACCGTCGTCCGGCAGCAATTCGACTTCAGTTGCGGGTCCGCGGCGCTTGCGACCCTCCTCACTCATCATTACGGCCGCGCGACCAGCGAAAGCGACGCGTTCCGGGCGATGTGGAACGTCGGCGACCAGGCGCGCATCCGCGAATTCGGCTTTTCGCTCCTCGAAATGAAACGCTTTCTCGAGGCGGCGGGACTTCGGGCGGACGGATTCAAGCTGACCCTTGAGCGCGTCGCGGAAATCGGCGTTCCCGGCATCGCCCTCATCGAAGAAGACGGCTATCGTCATTTCGTCGTCGTCAAAGGCTTTTCGCGCGGCAAGGTCCTTGTCGGCGATCCGGCGCGCGGCCTCAGGACGCTGACGCCGAAAAAATTCGCGGCGGTGTGGGACGGCACGATCCTCTTTATCAGGACCGATCTTCAAACCGGCAAGGAGAACTTCAACAGCGCCCGCGACTGGCGGCTTACGCCGTTCGGGCCGACCGATCGCGGGCTCGACGGCGAGCCGTTGCAGGCGGCGCATCTCGAGCAGACGCGCGCTTTCCATTCGGGGTTTTCCATTCTGACGACGGGATCGCCGATCCGATGACCGCGCGCGCGCCGCTTCTCGGGGCTATTCTCGCCGCCCTGCCGATCGCCGCGGCGGGGGCCGAGCCCGTCGATCCCTTCGCGGCGGAAACGCCGATGGACGAGGCGACGCTCAGCGAAGCGCGCGGCGGCCTCGTCATCAACGGCTTCGTCATCGACTTCGCGGTCAGGACGACCGTCATCATCGATGGGATCGCTGCCCTATCGGGAGCAACGTCGCCTGTCGCCTTCGACATAGACCCGTCGATCAATACGCTCGTTATCAGCAACACGCTTGACGGGATCGAGATCTCGCGAGTCGTCGCGCTCGACGTCGTCGTGCCAAACTTCAACGCCGCGCTCTCGTCTGCTGTCGCCGCCGGCATCGGCGCCGATATCGCTCCCTCGCTCTATAGCCTCAGCGGCTTTTAATCTGCGAGCTTCATCTGCGCCCGGAGAATGAGACGCATATCCGGCGCCTCGTCGGTCGCGCCGATCGACGTGTTGAGCGTCAGGCGCAGCCGGTCATTGACAAAATAGGATCCGCCGATCCCGAACGAGCCGACAGTCACTCGCGGCTGGCGCGCGCGCGTCAAGAGTACGGCGCCGCTCGTCGTGTCGATCGTCTCGATGAGGAGACTGGTGCGGAAGAACTGGCTCTGGTCGTAGCCGAAGTTGAGCGACAGGCGCTCGTTGAGCGCAAGGCCGACGCCAAGGCTCGCGCGGATCGCGTCGCCGGGATCATACTCGCGGACAAGAGCGGCGCCGACCCGTTCGTCCGGCGACACCGCGAAATTCATCTGATAGCCGAGATTGGCGTAAAAAACCGCCGGATCGGTCGGCAAAATGGCGGTGATGCTCGGCTCGACGGTCCAAAAGCCCGAACCCGTTGCGGCGTCCAGCTCGACGCCCGCCGCATTCCGGTCAACGTCAAAAGGCCCCTCCCCAGTCGGCGCTTTCGCACGAAGATTGGCGACCGCGTAGGGAAAACCGACGCCGTCCGTCAGCTGATAGTGCAAGCCGACCTCGATATCGCCGAGGCCCGCCCCGCGCTGATCGCGCACAAACTCCGTTCCGTCGTCCAGGGCGACGCCCGACACGCGATCGTCTCGATAGACGAAGGGGACTTTGCCGTCGAGTTCAAGACGGTCGGTCAGCCCGTAGCGAAGCCCTCCCCTTGCAACGAGCGACATTCGATCCGTGTCGGTTGCTTCGATAACCCCGATCAGGATCGCGTCAATGATCTCCGTGCCGCTGAAGAAGAAGCGGTTCTCGGACGAATGTGAATAATCGAGTTCCGGCTCGAAGAAGAGCGTGCCTCTTGGAGTGAGAATGCCGCCGACATCAGAGGCGAGCGCGAGATAGGGCTCGTTAAGGCCCTCCTCCGGCCGAACGCCGACTTCTTCAGGCGTCGCCGAAGGCGTTTCGGGACCCTGCGCGGAACCCGGCGGCGGCGCGGCCGCGATCGCGGAAGCGACCCGCCTTTCCGCCGGCGGCGGCGAAAAGGAAGGCGTCGGCGGCGGCGGCTCGGTCGCGACGATCGTCGTCGACCCGCCGCTTGCGCCCGGAATGATCAGGGTTTGACCCGCCTTCAGGCTTTGCGGAGTCCGGATGCGGTTCTCGCGCATCAGCCGCTCGACGCTGACGCCGTTATTGAGCGCGATCCGATAGAGGGTTTCGCCGGCCTGAACGACATAGACGCCGTGACCCGCGGACACTGACGGCGCGATCGCCGCCGCTTTCTTCATCCCGAGCTCGGTCTCGAGCGTGCCGATTCGCGCCGCCTGCTGGCCGACAAGACCGTTGAGGCGCTTGATCGTCTGCTCGGCTTCCTCAAGGCGCATCGACTGCACCGCCATCATGTCGCGGATGCGAACGAGTTCTTCCTCAAGGGTCGGTTTCGGCGCGAGACGCGTTTCGCCCGCCGGCTGGTCAGTGGTCTGTGCGATGGCGCACGGCGCAATCACCGTCAATGCCGTCGCCGCGAGCGCCGTCGCTCGGAAAGATCTCCTGCCTTTCATCCGCGTATCCCCATTGACGGCGCCGAAAATCAAAAGCCAAGGAGGCGCTTCAAATCGGCGCGCAGCCTGCCGACATCCGCGCCCTCGACTTCAAGCTTCCTGCTGATCTCGCCGCACTTCTCGCGATTCATCCGAAGGCGGCGCGCGGCGGCGATGATGGTTCCGCCTTCTTTCTCAAGGGCCGCAGCCGTCAGATACCGCGTCAACAGATCGGTCGCCGCACGCATCGGCGGCAATTCGCCGGGCGCTTTTCCGTCCTGGATCGCAAGATGTTCCGCCGCGATAACGCCGTCGTGGACGTGGATGGCGGCGCGGCGCAGCGCGTTTCTGAGTTCGCGCACGTTACCCGGCCAGTCGTGGCGGCGGATCGCGTCTCTCGCGTCGTTTGCGAGCAGATAGGCGGCCCCGCGCTCAAGCGAGATCTGGCGGACCAAGTGCTCCGCGATCTCGACGCTGTCGTCGCCGCGCCGGCGCAGCGGGGGCAGATCGATCGTTAGCGCGGCGAGCCGATAGTAAAGGTCTTTCCGAAAGCCGCCGCCCGCAGCCGCTGCGGCGAGGTCGATATTCGTTGCTGCGATCAGCCGGACATCCACTGTCAGCGGAATTGAGGGACCAAGCGGCGTGACGACGCCGTCCTCGATCACGCGAAGCAAGTTCGCCTGCAGTTCAAGCGGCAGCTCAGCAATTTCGTCAAGGTGCAGCGATCCCTGGTGCGCCTGCTCGAACAGCCCCGCCCTGCGTTCGACGGCCCCGGTGAATGCGCCGCGCGCGTGGCCGAAGAAATCGGCGCCAGCGAGTTCGCGGTCGACGCGTCCGACATTGCGAACCACGAACGGAAACGGTTTCCTCGGTCCTGCGAAGTGGAGCTGCCGCGCGACCGCCTCTTTCCCAGCGCCCGTTTCACCGCAGATGAGGACTGGGTCGGCTTCCGAGGCATAAAGCGCGATGAGCTCGCGAACCCGCGCAATCTCCGGGGATGACCCAACGATCTGGTCGGTTGCGTCCTTGCGCCAAAGCGGCTTTTTTGGTCGCGGCGGCGTTGCGGCGTAAACGGGACGCAGGCCGGCGTGCGGCGCCGCGCCATTTGCGTTCGACTTCACGAGGCTAATGGCGGCCGAGCCGTCCATGCGAACCGAGCCGTCGCCGTTCTTTTCGCGACCGTTCTCCCTCACCCGCATCTCCCCAAAAACGGCGACCGCCCATGGCGGGCACCGTCAATTCGACGTGTTCGGGGCAGAGAGGGCCAAAATCGCCGGAAGAACGCGCTCGCTGCGTGCGCCGCAGCGTTGCCAATCCTTTGGTTGACCCCCAAGTCTCCCAAAATCGTCGATAGCAAAAAATTACGAGACTGTCATGACAATTCGATTTCAGTTGCTCGTTGGTGGAATATTCCGTGGAAAGATAATTACATTATGACGGTAACATAAATTCGGACTAAATATCATGGTGCACGTGGGCCGCGGCTGGCGATACGACAACGCGGAAATCCATCGCTATGGTTGAAAATGATCGTAACCGCCGGCGCTGGTTGCAATCGATTTTCCCAACCCGTTGAGAAGGCGGACGCCACCGCCTCTCGAAACCGTCCCGATGCGCGCGACAGGCGTTTTCGTGAGTTGTGACGCCATCTCGATCGAGCGGCGGCGAGACGACGGCGCTGAAAAGAAGATCTCGTAGTCATCGCCAGACGAGGCAAGGCGCGCGACCGCGGCTTCGCGGTCTTCCTGCCGGTCGAGCCAGAAACGGGCCGCCTCCGAAAGCGGGATTTTCTCCGCATGGATTTCAATGCCGACGGAGGATTCCTCCGCGACATGCCTGGCGTCGGCGATGAGGCCGTCCGAAACGTCAATCGCCGCGCTCGCGCAGCCGCAGAGCGCGCCCCCGAGCGACACGCGCGGCGACGGGAGCTGGTAGCGCTCCGCGAAAAACGACTTGTGCGGCGCCGCAGGCTTCAAGTCGCCGGCAAGCGCCGCAAGTCCGAGCCCGGCGTCGCCAATCGTTCCGGTGACATAGGCGTCGTCGCCGACCTGCGCGCCCGAACGGCGGATCATTCCCGCAGGACCTTTGGCGCCGAACATGGTCACAGAAATTACGAAAGGCGCGCCCTTCGCCCGGTGCGCCGTCGTATCGCCGCCGACAAGCGCGATTTTGAACAGGTCCTGGTCCGCCTTAAGTCCCGCCGCGAATTCGGCGATCGCCTCTTCCGTAACGCCCGTCGGCCAGACGCAGCCGAGAAAGTAGCCGATGGGGCGCGCGCCTTTCGCCGCAAGATCGGAAAGGTTGACGCGCAGCGCCTTCCGCGCGACGGCCGAAACGGGGTCTTTCGCCCGGAAGTGCACGCCTTCGACCAACACGTCCTTGGTCACGACGAATTCGCCCGTAAGGAGCGCCGCGTCGTCTTTCAATCCGAACGCGCCTTCAAAGTCGGCCGAGAGCGGGGCGAAATATCTCGCGATGATGTCAAATTCGCCCGTCAAGTCCGTTTCGCCTTCGGGCGCGGCCGCTTGCCGGCGTCCTCGTCGCGGCGCTCGCGCCAGAGCGCGTCGAGAAGCGCGTTGACGAATTTGCGCTCCTCGACGTCGAAGAAAGCGTTGGCGATCTCGAGATATTCGTCGATGACGGCGCGCGGCGACAATTCGCGTCGGTGAATGAGTTCGTAGGCTGCCGTCCGCAGGATCGCGCGCACCGTCGCGTCGAGCCGCGCGAGCGTCCACTTGTCGGCGAGGTTCCTCTGAATGAGGGGATCAATCTTCAATTGCGCGCGGACGACGCCGCGCACGAGATCCGCGAAGAAATCGTCATCGGCGTCGTGCAGGAGATCGCCTTCGATCTCGCCGCCGAGACGATGCTTGCGGAACTCATCTATGACGCCCTCGACGCCGACGCCTGTCGCCTCCATCTGGTAGAGCGCCTGGACGGCTGCGAGCCGTGCGTTCGTGCGCCCCTGCATCGGATTATCGGTCACGTGCGCTGACAAGGCGGCCTTACGCGCCGCCCGCTCCTTCCTGATCCTCAAGCCCTCCGACGAAATCGCCGAAGTCGCGGGCCTCGCGGAAATTCTTGTAAACCGACGCATAGCGCACATAAGCGACGTCATCGAGTCCGGCGAGACCTTCCATGACAAGCTCGCCGATCGCCTTTGAATCGATTTCCGTCTCGCCGGACGCTTCAAGACGACGGATGACGCCGGTCACCATCTGGTCGACGCGCTCCTGATCGACATTGCGCTTGCGGAGCGAAATCAGCACCGACCGCATCAGCTTCTCACGATCAAAAAGTTCGCGTCGGCCGGAACTCTTGATGACGACAAGTTCGCGCAGCTGCACGCGCTCGAAAGTCGTAAAACGCCCGCTGCACGCCGTGCATTGGCGCCGACGGCGGATCGACGAGCCGTCCTCCGCCGATCGCGAGTCCTTAACTTGCGTGTCTTCACACCCGCAAAAGGGACACCGCATGGCGGCCTAACCGTAGATCGGAAAACGCGCGGTCAAAGACCTTACCTTCAAGGCGACCGCCCTTTCGCAGGACGCCGTTTCGCCGCCCTTCGCAAGAGCGTCGAGGACTTCGGCCATCAAGAGGCCGACTTCCCGGAACTCGGCCGCGCCGAATCCGCGCGTTGTCGAGGCCGGCGAACCGACCCTTACGCCGGATGTGATCGTCGGCTTTTCAGGATCGAAGGGGACTCCGTTCTTGTTGCACGTCATGCCCGCCGCTTCGAGACTTTGCTCTGCGGCGGCGCCTTTAACGCCCTTCGGTCGAAGGTCAATGAGGGCGAGATGCGTGTCGGTTCCGCCGCTGACGACGGCGTATCCGGCCTCAACCAGAGTCGATGCGAGCGCCTTGGCGTTGACGACAACCTGTCGCGCGTATTCCTTGAATTCAGGCTGAAGCGCTTCTCCGAACGCGACGGCCTTCGCCGCAATCACGTGCATCAACGGTCCGCCCTGAATGCCGGGAAACAGCGCCGACCGAACTTTCTTCGCCAATTCTTCGTCATTGGTGAGCACCATGCCGCCGCGCGGACCGCGCAAGGTCTTGTGCGTCGTCGTCGTCACCACGTCCGCGACGCCGACCGGCGACGGGTAAATTCCCGCCGCGACGAGTCCGGCGAAATGCGCCATGTCGACCATCAGCTTCGCGCCGACGCCGTCCGCAATCGCCTTGAACTTCTTGAAGTCGATGAAGCGCGAATAGGCGCTGCCGCCGGCGATGATTACTTTCGGCCTGTGCGCTTCCGCCATCTTCGCGACTTCATCAAAATCAATGAGGCAGTCTTCGCGACGAACGCCGTAATGAACCGCTCTGAACCATTTGCCGGATTGGTTCGCTTTGCCGCCATGCGTCAGATGCCCGCCGGCGGAAAGGTCCATTCCGAGAAAGCAGTCGCCAGGCTGCATCAGCGCCATGAAGACGCATTGATTCGCCTGGCTGCCTGAATGCGGTTGAACGATCGCCTCGGAACAACCAAAGAGTTTCCTCGCGCGCTCGATGGCGAGGTTTTCGGCCTCATCGACGAACTGGCAGCCGCCATAATAGCGCTTGCCGGGATAGCCTTCCGCGTATTTGTTGGTGAGCACCGACCCTTGCGCCTCGAGAACCGCCCGGCTCACGATGTTCTCGGAAGCGATGAGCTCGATCTGGCTTTGCTGACGCTGCAGCTCGCGCTTGATCGCGCCGAAGACGGCGGGATCTTTTTCGGACAGCCCGGAGGCGAAAAAGCTATACGAATTCAAGGCCTCAGCATGACGCATTGGAGTTCCTTCTGGACCGCCGCGGCGGATCTCGCCCCCGTATAGCGGCGCCGCCCCACCCCGGCAATCTGGCGCTGCGCTCGCGCCTTCCGACACGCCGCAATCCCATCTTCGGTCCGCGCGGAATAGGACTGGCGTCCTAGAAGGCGGTTCCCGCTCCGGAAAGTACTCCCGCTTTAGTGCCGTAGATCAGTTGTCGAGCAAGAGCATGAAAAACCGCATCCGGTCTCCCTATTGCCACTTTCTCTTGAAACCACAGGGCGCGAGGTTTAATGCCGCCTAATTCCTAGCAAGCGTTGGGCGACTAGGACGTCATAAAGGGCTGCGCCCGTTCAAGCTGACAGGGCGGCCGATTCAACAAAAAGGCGGACTAAATGGCGGATAACGACAGGATGCTCAATTCGGGCGAGACCTTGCA
>JACADX010000135.1 GCA_013389125.1 Parvularculaceae bacterium
GCGATCGGGCGGTCGACCTGCTCGTCGCTTGAATCCTGCCTCGCGGTCGCGGCGAACCCTTATTACAATCCGAGCGATCCCGAATTCACCGGCGATTGCGCCGACATGGCCTATGTGCTTCGCGCGTATTTCGCCTGGAAGAACGGCCTTCCCTTCTCCTACCAGAACGCGATGCGGACTGCCGACGGCAAGCCGGAGGATCTGCGCTATTCCTCGAACGGCAATGTCATCGCATCAAGGCGCGACGCGATCGGGGAAAAGCCGGTGTCGGCCGCGACTTTCATCGGACGGATCGGCGGCGAGGTTTCGACGGCGATGTTCCGGACCCATCCGGACAATGGCGATGGCGCGCTTTTCGACGACTTTTATCCGGTGAAGATCAACCGCGAGGCGGTGAGGCCCGGCGTTCTCGCCTACGACATCTACGGCCATGTCGGAATCGTCTACGACATTCTCGAGGACGGTCGCGTTCTTGTCATCGCCTCGCATCCCGACCGCTCGGTGACGCGCACGACCTACGGCGCGAATTTCCTTCGCTCGAAGCCCGACCTCGGCGCGGGGCTCAAGGGCTGGCGGCCGATCGCGCTTGAGGGCGCCCGGCTTCTTCCCGACGGCTCCTACGCCGGCGGGCGAATAAGAGCCGCGAAGAATGCGGATATCCCGTACTATTCAATGGAGCAGTTTCTCGGCAATCGCCCGAATCCCTCGGGCGACTGGCGGTACGGGGATTTCGTCGTCGGCGGCCGGGCGGTCAGCTATTTCGACTTCATCCGCCGCAGCCTCGCCCATCCGAATTTCGCCTACAACCCGGTCGACGAGCTTCGCCACGGCATGCAGACGATCTGCGGCGCCGTCAGGGACCGCAAGGTCGCCGTCGAACGCGCCGTCTCCGCGGGATTCCCAAAACGCGCGCCGCCGCCGCGCCTGCCGCCGAACATTTTCGGCACTTACGGCGACTGGGAGAACTATTCAACGCCCTCGCGCGATGCGCGGCTCAAAGTGTCGTTCATCGACCTCAAACGCACGATCAAGGAGCTGGTCGACCACTATAACGCCGGGGATACGGACGTGCGCTATGACGGCGCCGACCTGCCGCGCGCGCTTTGGGAGGCCTATCAGCAGGAAAAGGACGCCTGCACTTTCACCTACTGGCGCTCCGACGACAGCCGCATCCGGATGCATATCGGCCATGTGCAGGACCGCCTCTGGGACCTCTCCTTTGATCCCTATCACTGCCCGGAGCGGCGCTGGGGGGCGTCCGGCGACGAATTCGCAACGTGTACGGATGATGAGCTGAAAACGCGCTGGTACGAAGCGCAGCGCTATTTGCGCTACCAGGCCGAGCGCACCTATGACGTCAGGATGGATTTCGCCCTCGACGAACTGAAGCCGCCTTCAAAGGCGCCGCCCGAAAAAGGCGGCCTTGGCGTTGAAGCCCCGGCGGACGCCGACCTTCGCGCCTATCTTGCGGGCCTCAACGCGTTCCCGCTCTCCGCGCTCGAGGAGGAGCCGGAAATCGTCCTTGCCGCCGGCGCGCCGGTCGAGCCTGAACCGCAGCTTCCGGCCTGGCACGCGAAGATCCTCAACGGTTGGACGAAACCGAAGCCTTGAGCGGCGTTGCCGTTTAACTCCGCAGGAAAGGAACGTTCGTGAAATACCTCATCGTGCGCCTTGCGGCGACGGTCGCCGCCGCCTTTGCTTCGGTCGCCTCCGCCCAGGATGCCGGCGTCCGCGCGAAAGACGTGCCGACCAAGGTTGAATATTACTACCGGGTAAAATGGGGATCGCTGCGCGACTTCATCGCACTCTATGAAAAGAACCACGCGCCGCTGCTCGAGGAGATGAAAAAAGCGGGCTTTGTCGTTGAAACCGCAATCGAATATCCGTTCACGCATCTTGCCGGCGGCCCACGCTGGGACATGCGCGTCACGATCACCTATCGCGACGCCGCCGCAGCGGTGAACGATCCTGCATGGGAAAAGGCCTGGGTCGAAGCGAAGGCCCGGCTTTACAAGGACCAGAAGAAGTTCGAAGCGCAGGAGGCCGAACGCTTCTCGCTGCTTGAGGATCACTGGGACGTCCTGATCTCGGACTTTCCGGGCTGACCCTCGGCGGCTCCACGGGGCGCAGTTGCGCCAGCGTTGGCTTTTCCTGCCGGCGGGATTAAGTGTTGCGGGATGTAAAAGGCGGTGACGTCCATGGATCGCTTCGTCTATTTCCTCATTCCGGTCGCCCTTGCCGCGACGCTCGTCATCTTGTGCATCGGCATCTATTCGCTGGCGAAGGGCGGGACTTTCGCCAAGGAGAACTCCAACAAGCTGATGCGCCTTCGCGTCCTCGCGCAGGGCGTGACGATCATCTTGATGATGGTATTCCTCCTGCTCATCGGCCAGGGACCTCGGAACTGACCGCGCGCAGCGCCGCGGTTTGAACGCCATTCTAAACGCTCATGCTGCGGCGCCATAAATCGTTGAAAGCGCCTACCCTCGCCGCTATGGTCGCGCCGGCTTTAAGGGGGCTCTTCGCCCTCTTTCCTGTCATTTTCGAGGTGAGGATCCGCCGATGAAAGTCCTCGTGCCGGTCAAGCGCGTCATCGATTACAATGTGAAAGTCCGGGTGAAATCCGACCAGACGGGCGTCGACCTCGCCAACGTCAAGATGTCGATGAACCCGTTTGACGAGATTGCCGTCGAGGAGGCTGTCCGCCTCGCCGAGGCGAAAATCGCGACTGAAATCATCGCCGTATCGGTCGGTCCCGAAAAGGCGCAGGACCAGATCCGTCAGGCGCTCGCGATGGGCGCGGACCGCGGGCTCCTCATTAAGACCGACGCCGAGGTCGAGCCTCTCGCCGTCGCCAAGCTCCTCAAAGCCGTCTGCGAGGTCGAGAAGCCCGAACTCGTCATCCTCGGCAAGCAGGCGATCGACGATGATTCGAACCAGACCGGCCAGATGCTCGCCGCGCTCCTCGGCTGGCCGCAAGGGACCTTCGCCTCGAAAGTCGCGAAGGAGGGCGGCAGGCTGCATGTGACGCGCGAAGTCGACGGCGGCCTCCAGACGGTGTCGCTGTCGCTGCCGGCGGTCGTGACGACGGACCTTCGCCTCAATGAGCCGCGCTACGCTTCGCTCCCCAACATTATGAAGGCGAAGAAAAAGCCCCTGGAGATCAAAACGCCCGCCGACTACGGCGTCGACATCGCGCCGCGCCTTCAGGTCCTCAAAGTCGCCGAACCGCCGAAACGCACCGCCGGCGTCAAGGTGCCGGACGTCGCGACCCTCATCGACAAACTGAAAAATGAAGCGGGAGTGATCTGATGGCCGTCCTCGTCATCGCCGACCACAACAACAAGGCGCTTGCCGATTCCGTCGCCAAGACCGTGACCGCGGCGGCGAAACTCGGCGGCGACATCGACATTCTCGTCGCGGGCTCGGGGGCTGACGCCGTCGCCGCCGAGGCGGCGAAACTCGCGGGCGTCAAGAAAGTCTTTCACGCCGACGATCCGGCCTACGGCAAGCTCCTCGCGGAGCCGACGGCGGCGCTCATCGTCGAACTCGCCGGGCGTTATGACGCGCTCGTCGCGCCGGCGACCGCGAACGGGAAGAACATCATGCCGCGCGTTGCGGCGCTCCTTGACGTCATGCAAATCTCCGATGCGATCGCCATTGAAAGCGCCGACACTTTCGTACGCCCGATCTACGCCGGCAACGCCATCGCAACCGTCAAATCGACCGACCGGAAAAAAGTCGTCACCGTCCGCACAGCGACCTTCAAGGCCGCCGAAATGACCGGTTCGGCGGCGATCGAAAAGATCGGCGGCGCGGGCGATCCCGGCGTCTCTTCCTTCGTCGGCGAGGAACTCACAAGATCGGACCGGCCGGAACTCACCGCCGCGAAGATCGTGATCTCCGGCGGGCGGGCGCTCGGTTCGAATGAGAATTTCCAGAAGCTCATCTATCCGATCGCGGACAAATTGGGCGCCGCAGTCGGAGCAAGCCGGGCCGCCGTCGACGCCGGTTACATGCCGAACGACTATCAAGTCGGCCAGACCGGCAAGGTCGTCGCGCCGCAGCTTTATATCGCGGTCGGCATCTCCGGCGCGATCCAGCACCTCGCCGGCATGAAGGATTCCAAAGTCATCGTCGCCATCAACAAGGATGAGGAAGCCCCGATCTTCCAGATCGCCGATTACGGCCTTGTCGGCGACCTCTTCAAGATTCTCCCGGAGCTTGAAAAGGCGCTTTGACGGCGTCCTTTGCGGCGATGCTCGAAGCCCCGCTCCGGCGGCGCTTTTTTTCACCGCAAGAACCGGGTCGCGTCCGTCGCCAGGCGCGCGCAGAAATCGCCGCGCAATACGGGAGACGGCGATGACGTTTACAGTGTCCGGGCTTGAAATTGAGGAGTTTCGTCCGCTCTTCGGCCTTTCCGACGACGCGCTCCGCGCCCGGGGCGTCATCCGAAGGCGCGCCGACGCCAAGCCCGGCTTTCCCTGCCGCGTGACGCTCGAAGACGCCGAGCCCGGCGAGACCCTCCTCCTTCTCAACCATGAGAGCCACAAGGCGCCGACGCCCTATCGCTCGAGCTATGCGATCTTCGTTCGAGAGCGGGCTGACGCGCCCGCGCGCTATGTCGACGAAATCCCGCCGGTGATGGAGAAACGGCCGATCGCGCTACGGATCTTCGATCGCGACGGCATGCTGATCGGCGCTGACCTCGGCCGCCATGGCGCGGAGACGAAAGCCAAGATCGAAGCGATTTTCGAGAACCCGAACGCCGCGTACATCCACGCGCACAACGCCATGCATGGCTGCTTTGCGGCCGCAATCACGCGGTCCTGAAGCCAAGCTGAGATCGCGCGCCGGCATGGACCCCGACCGGCCGGCGCGCTAAATGGCGACCGCAATAAAGGGGCGCCGGCGCATGGCGGCAAGAAGCGGGATCGCCGGCGTCGTCCGCCGGCGGGCGGGGAATCCCGCCGCTTGACGTACCGTGCGGACATTGACGGCCTGCGCGGCGTGGCGGTCCTTTTCGTGGTCGCCTATCACGCGTTCCCGGAGCTTTCGCCGGGCGGTTTCACCGGCGTCGACATCTTCTTCGTCATTTCGGGCTACCTCATCACCGGCCTCATCCCCGCCGAGCAGGCGCAGGGGCGGTTTTCTTTCGCGCGCTTTTACGCGCGCCGGGTCCGCCGGCTTTTTCCGGCGCTTTTCGTCGTTCTTGCGGCGACGCTTGTCGGCGGCTGGCTGTTGCTGTTTCCGCCCGAGTTCGAGGCGCTGGGGCGCCATGCCGGCGCCGCCGTCGCCTTCATCGTCAATTTCGTTCTCAATAGCGAGGTCGGCTATTTCGACGCCGAGAGCGCGTTAAAGCCGCTTTTGCACCTGTGGTCGCTCAGCATCGAGGAACAGTTCTATCTCGCCTATCCTCTTCTCCTCCTTGCGATGACGCGGCTGAAGCTCTCGTTCATCGGCGTTGCAGCGCTCGCCGGACTTTCCTTCGCCTTTTGCCTTCGGATGATGGAAGACGCGCCGGACGCGGCCTTCTATCTGCCGCATGCGCGGGCCTTTGAATTTCTCGCCGGGGCGCTCGTCAGCTTCGCCGAGGACGGGCGGCGAATCGGGCCGCGCGCGAAGCCGGCGCTCGCGCTTCTCGGCGGCGCCCTCATCATCTTTGCGCTGACGATCCGGCGCGAAGACGGCGCGTTTCCGGCGCCCGCCGCGCTGATCCCCGTCACGGGCGCAGCGCTCGTCATTTTCGCTGGACCCGCGACGTGGCTCAACAGACGCATTCTCGCCGCCAGGCCGCTCGTCGCCGTCGGCCTCATCAGCTATCCGCTTTATCTGTGGCATTGGCCGCTGCTCAGCCTTGCGACGATCGAGATCGGCGAAACGATGTCGTGGGCGCTGCGGCTGGCGCTTGTCGCCGCAAGCGTGGCGCTCGCCGCGGCCACCTATTGGTGGGTTGAGCGCCCGATCCGCGCCGGGGCGCCGACATTGAAGCGCACCCTTGCAATCTCAGCGCCGCTCGCCGCAGCCGGGATCTTGGGGCTTGTCGCGTCCGCCGCTTTGGTAAAGCCGCTCCGCGACGTTCCGCCGGACGCGATCGCCTATGACATGGGATCTTCGAGCACGCCCGCCTGCCAGCGCGCCGTCGGACGAAAGCTCTTTTATTGCCTTGCAGACCCTGGCGCGCCGAGCGTTGCGCTGATCGGCGATTCCCATGCGCGTGCGATCTACGAATTGATGAAGGCCTCAGCCAACGAGGCGGGGCGCGGTCTCATCTTTCTCGGCCACCCCGGATGACCGCCCTTTCTCGACGTCGTCCGCGACAACCAGCAGCGTCGATGTCCGATCGACATGAAATGGATCGCGGACTATCTCAATGGGCGCCCCGAAATCGGCGATGTCTACATCGAGGCGCGCTACGCGGCGGCCTTTTCCGGGATCAATCTCGGCGCGCGTCCCGATCCGAAATTCTACGCGCTCGAGCTTGTCGGCAGCCCGCACGTCACGGATCGCGAAGAAGTCTTCATTGAAGGTTTTCGCCGCATGCTCGCCGCGCTTAAGGCCGGCGGCAAGCGCGTCACCATTCTTCTTGATTACCCCGAGCTCGATTTCGAGCCGCGGACCTGCTTTGGCTGGCGGCGCGGCGCGGCGTGCGGGATGGCGGCGGAAGACGTCGCCGCGCGTCAGGCGCCCTACATGAGCGCCGTCCGTCGGCTTGCGGCGGAGTTCGAAAACACGGCGATCTTCGACCTCAAATCGCTCCTTTGCACGCCGACGGCTTGCGCGGCGGAGATCGGCGGCCAGCCGCTTTATCGCAGCACAAGCCACATTTCCGAGATCGGCGCGATGACGCTCGTTGAAAGCGGCAAGAGAATTCCGGTCCCCGCTGACCGCGCGGCAGCATCGTCCGTGTCCCGCTAAGATGCGGGCGCAAAAACGTGTGCGCTTTTACGCCCGCCGCGCTATTCTCATGAAACGCCGCCTTGGGGGCGCGCACTGGGCGCGCTTGGCGGTTATGGAGGCATGAATGGCCGTCGCACGCGTAACGGAAATCATCTGTGGATCGCCGAAGAGCTTCAAGGACGCGATCGAATCCGGCATCGAGCGCGCCAACCAGACGCTCAAGAATATCGAAGGCGCCTGGGTGAAGGATCAGTCGATCATCCTCGACGACGGAAAGATCAAGGAATATCGGGTCGTCCTTAAAGTGACGTTCATTCTCGACGACACGATGTGACAGCCTCGACA
>JACADX010000242.1 GCA_013389125.1 Parvularculaceae bacterium
CCAACAGTCCGCCCCCACGGACACCGCAACGTGGTCCCAAGAGAACACGCTGCGCGTAACGGCGAAGGTTGCGTCACTTGTTGCTAAAAATCAACACAAATGTTGCTGGAAAGCCGCAGGATGGTTAAGCGGCATCCGCAAGCGTGAAATCCTCCCATCCTGACAAGTGGAGGAGCAGATCTTTGACGCGCTCGACGCAGGGCGTCTCGCAGATTGCCGTTCTCAGACGCTTTCGTGCCTCGTCTTCCAGCGCGACCGGCGCCTGATCTATGAAGGCGGCGAGGTGCTTGCGCGCAACCCTGACGCCAAGCGGTTCGCCGTAATGGCGAATTATGTCGCGGTGCAGGCGGATCATCGCGCCGCATTGGTTCAGGAGGTCCGGCTCGTTGATCGTTCCGCCCTTGCGCCTCAGCGCGTCGGCGATGGCGCCGCCGAGCCACGGGCGGCCGATCGCCGCCCGTCCGATCATCACGCCGTCGGCGCCGGACTGCGCGAGCGCGGCCCGCGCATCCTCAAGCGACCCGATGTCGCCATTCACGAGGACCGGAATCGAGACCGCTTCTTTGGTCGCCCGCACCGCCGCCCAGTCGGCGTCGCCCTTGTAGAATTGATTGCGCGTGCGCCCGTGAATGGTCACGAGAGCAACGCCGAGGTCTTGCGCCGCCCTGGCGAGGTCCGGCGCGTTGAGACTATCGCGATCCCAGCCAAGACGCATTTTCAGCGTTACCGGCCTTGTTGTCGCCTTGACGGTCGCCTCGATCAGGCGAAGCGCCCGCTCCGGCTCGCGCATCAACGCCGATCCGCAAGCCTTGCCGGTCACCTGGCGCGATGGGCAGCCCATATTGATGTCAATAATGTCGGCGCCGGCCGCTTCGGCGATTTTCGCGCCCTCGGCCATCCAATGGGCCTCGCGGCCGGCGAGCTGAATGACGAAGGGCCGAACGTTTGGGTCGCCTTCCGCCCGCCGAATGACATCTGGCCGCGCGCGCACGAGTTCGGCGCTTGCGACCATCTCTGAAACAACGAGCCCGGCCCCGCCCGCCGCAGCCGCGCGCCGGAACGGCAGGTCCGATACGCCCGACATCGGCGCGATGGCGACGTTGTTTGCGAGCGCTATGGGGCCAATTTCGATCACAGGGCTTTCGCTAGCGATTGTTCCGGGCCATGAAAAGCCGCCATGCGCGGCAAGGACCCGACCATCGCCATTATTGTCGCCGCCGGACGGGGCGTCAGGGCCGGATCCGGCGGTCCGAAGCAGTACCGGCCGCTGTCGGGCGAGACGGTGCTTGCCCGGTCGGCGCGCGCCTTTCTTGACCATCCCGCGGTCGACGCGGTGCGGGTCATTATTCACGCTGACGATCACGACCTTTATGCGGAGGCGATGGGAGCGTTGCGGCGCCATCGCAAGCTCCTTCCGCCGGCGACAGGCGGCAAGGAACGCCAGGACTCGGTTCGGCTGGGACTTCAGAGCCTTGAGCCCGAGCACCCGTCGATCGTCCTCATTCATGACGCCGCCCGGCCCTTCATCGACGCCGGAACGATTTCGCGCGTCATCGATGCGGCCCAAAGGACGGGCGGCGCGATCGCCGCCCTGCCGGTTTTCGACACGCTGAAAAAATCGGACGGCGCGCATGAGCCTCTCATTTCAAACACGATTGCGCGCCAGGATTTGTGGCGGGCGCAAACGCCGCAAGGATTCCGGTTCGAGGCGATCCTCGCCGCGCACCGCGCCGCGGCCGGCGACGCGCTGACCGACGACGCCGCTGTCGCCGAACGCGCCGGGCTCAAAGTGAGCCTCGTTCCGGGCTCGCCGGACAATATGAAAATCACCCAGGCCGAGGACTTCGGCATGGCGGAAATCCTCCTCGGCAGGAAAGCGATGGCGCACGAATTTCGGTCCGGACACGGATTTGACGTCCACCAGTTTGAAGACGGGAACGCCGTCATCCTCTGCGGCGTCGAAGTGCCGCACGGCAAGAAGCTGAAGGGTCATTCGGACGCCGACGCGGGCATGCATGCGCTCACCGACGCCATTCTCGGCGCCGTCGGCGCGGGCGATATCGGCGATCATTTTCCGCCGTCGGACATGAAATGGCGGGGCGCGCCATCGCGCATTTTCCTTGAGAAAGCCCGCGATCTTGTCGCTGAAAAGGGCGGCGCAATCGCGCATTGCGACGTGACCTTGATCTGCGAAGCGCCGAAGATCGGGCCGCACCGCGCCGCCATGCGCGCAGCGCTTGCCGAAATCCTGCGGATTTCCATTGACCGCGTGTCCGTGAAAGCGACGACGACGGAGCAACTTGGATTCGCCGGGCGGCGCGAGGGAATCGCCGCTCTTGCGACCGCAACCGTCAAGCTTCCGGCGTGCGACCAATGAAGGAGCTTGTGCGCGCCAACGACCTCGCGCTGATTTCCTTCATCGAGGCGCTGCTGACAGAGGCCGGCGTCCGCTATTTCGTAGCGGATGCGCATGCGAGCGCCGTTGACGGATCAATCAGCGCCCTGCCCCGACGCATCCTCGTCGACGCCGAACAGGAGACCGAAGCGCGACGGCTCCTCGCCGACGCCGGTCTCGGCGGCGAATTGAGGCTCGCCCGACCATGACCGAGCCGCATCCCATCCTCGACCTCGCCCGGCGCATCGTCGACAAAGCCGGCGCTGACGGAATGATGATCGCGACGGCGGAATCTTGCACCGGCGGCATGGTCTCGGGCGCAATCACCGATGTGCCCGGCGCATCCGCCGTTTTCGAGCGCGGGTTCGTGACCTATTCGAATGAAGCAAAATCCGACCTCTTGGGCGTCGCGCCGGACCTCATTCGTCGCTTCGGCGCAGTAAGCCGCGAAGTCGCCATCGCGATGGCGGCGGGCGCGCTGTCGAATTCAAGAGCCGACGTCGCGGTCTCCGTCACTGGCATCGCAGGCCCGACCGGCGGCTCGACGGCGAAGCCGGTCGGTCTTGTCTGGTTCGCGCTTGCGGCGCGCTCCGAAGGCGTTCGCGTCGAGCAGCGCGTCTTTTCAGCCGGCGATCGCGCCTTTGTGCGCCAGAA
>JACADX010000113.1 GCA_013389125.1 Parvularculaceae bacterium
GACAAAGCGCGTCGAGGCGAGATTTTCGGAAGTATTCGAGCGCGATGTCGCGGTCTTCTTCGTCGCGACGGGCGGCGCGGCGAATTCGCTCGCGCTCGCGCAGCTGACGCCGCCCTGGGGCTTGATCCTCTGCCATCAGGAAAGCCACATCCAGATGGATGAGTGCGGCGCGCCGGAGTTCTTCACCGGCGGCGCGAAACTTCTCCCGCTGCCGGGGTTCGCCGCCAAGCTGACGCCGGAAGCCGTCGAGGCGGCGCTTTCCGGATTTCCGGAGCGCCCGCCGCACGGCATGCCGGCGGCGACGCTCTCGATCACGCAGGCGACCGAATGCTGCGCGGTTTATTCCGTGGACGAAGTGAAGGCGATCGGCGGCCTTGCGCAACGGCGGGGTCTCAAGGCGCATATGGACGGCGCGCGGTTTGCGAACGCGATCGCCGCGCTCGGCTGCGCGCCCGCCGACATGACCTCGAAGGCGGGCGTCGACGCGCTTTCGTTCGGCGCGACGAAGAACGGCTGCCTCGCGGCGGAAGCCGTCGTCTTTTTCAATCCGGACGACGCGAAGGATTTCATGTTCCGGAGGAAGCGCGCGGCGCAGCTTTTCTCGAAGATGCGGTTCATCGCCGCCCAGTTCGAGGCCTATCTCGCGGACGGTCTTTGGCTTCGCATGGCGGCGCACGCGAACGCCATGGCGGCGCGGCTGTCGGCGGGTCTTGCGGCCGCGGGCGCGCGGATCTGGTATCCGACAGAGGCCAACGAGGTGTTCGTTTCCTTCGCGCCGGACGTTGAACGACGGCTCGTTGCGGCGGGCGCGGCGTTCTACCCCTGGGTGACGCCGGGCGATCCGGCGAAGGGAACGATGCGGCGGCTTATCTGCTCCTTCGCGACGCGCGAGGATGAAATTGATCGGTTTATCGACATCGCCGGCGGACGCTGACATCGCGCGAAGGGAGGGCGGATGATTTCGTTTGACGAACTTGTCGCCCTTAAGCCGACAGGCCGCAATTCATGGTCGGCGCGCGCTCATCCGGGGTGCGAGGCGAACACCGGCATGTTCGGGGGCTGGACGGCCGCGGCGATGCTTAAGGCTGCGCTCTCCTGCGAAGACGCGGAAGGAACGCCGGCCGCGTTCACCGCGAACTTCGTCAGCCGGGTGGAGCCGGGCGCTGACATCGTCATCCGCGCGCAAAAGCTCGGCGGCGGCAGGTCGCTGAAGTCCTGGCGCGCCGAGATCATGAACGACGCCGGGGAGTTCAGCGCGACGGCATCAATCGTCACCGCGAACCGGCGCGACAGCGATCGGTTTCTCGAAGGCGTCATGCCTGCAGCGCCGGCGCCCGCCGCAATTCCGCTGGCGCATCCGCCCGGAAATTTCGGGACGACGATCGACATGCGGCCGGTCTCCGGATTTCCGCCTTTCAAATGCGCCGATACGCGCTCGCTCGCCTGGGTTCGCGTCGTTTCAAGCGGGGCGCTCGACTGGACGCGGCTCGTCTATCTCGCGGACGCGACGCCGCCGCGCGTGTTCTACATCAGTGACGGGCCCCGCCCGTCGTCGACGATCACGATGTCGGTCTATTTTTACGCGACAGAAGCCGAACTCGCCGCGGTCGGCGAAGACCATATTCTAAGCGAAGTCGCCGGCGTCCGCGCCGAAGGTTCGATCTCCGGTCTGACAATGCGCCTTTGGAGCCGGCATGGCGCGCTGCTCGCGACGAGCGAGCAGCTCTGCTGGTTCCGATAGGCCGGCGCGCGACGCGGAGCGATGCGGTCGCCCCGGCGGCGGCTTCCGATCGAGCGCGTCGGAACTTTCGTCTTTCAATGTCCGGGCGACAGGTCGGTCTTGCGGCGCACGCGGATGTTCAAGAGCTCAACGAAGAGCGAAAAGGCGATCGCGAAGTAAAGATAGCCGCGCGGAATATGGAATCCCGCCCCGTCGGCGACGAGCGCCACGCCGACAAGCAGAATGAAAGCGAGCGCCAGCATCTTGGTCGTCGGATGATCGTCAATGAAAGCGGCGAGCGGCGTCGCCGCATACGCCATGACGATGGTCGAAAGAATGACGGCCGCGAACATGACGGAGAGCATGTCAGTCATGCCGACGGCGGTGATGACGCTGTCGAGCGAGAAGACGACGTTGATGACGATGAGCTGCAGAACGACCCCGCCGAAAGACGACTTCGCATTCGCTTTCTCATGGCCGACGCCTTCGACGGCGGCGTGAATTTCCTGCGTTCCCTTCCACAGAAGGAAAAGGCCGCCGGCGAGCAGGATCAGATCTTTCACCGTGACGTCGGCGAAAGCGTGCTGCGCGTGCTCGTCGCCATGCGCGACAAACTGCGCCAGCGCGTCCGGGAGACGGAACAAGGGCTCCTTGTCGAGACCGATGATCCAGAAAATGCCGCCGAGCATGGCGATGCGGAGGAACATCGCGCCCCAGACGCCGATGCGGCGCGCGTTCGCGTGGGCCTTGCCTTTGAGATTGCCGACGGCGATCGAAACAAAGAGAAGGTTGTCGACGCCGAGAACGATTTCGAGAAAGGTCAAGGTGACGAGGCTGCCCCAGAACTCGGGCGAGGCGAAAAGGTCGGCCATGGGCGGCTAATCCTCAGATCCAGCCCGCAGCCTCGCGGGCGACGAGGGCTTCTAGCAGATCAATCATTGAAGGCGAATCGTTGAGGCAAGGAATCGCCTTGAACTTCTCCCCTCCCGACTGGGCGAACGTCTCGGCGCCGCCGATCGCGATTTCCTCAAGCGTCTCAAGGCAGTCCGCGACAAAGCCTGGCGTCATGACCGCGATGCGCCTTACGCCACCTTCCGCGAGCCCGCGGATCGTCGCATCGGTCGCCGGACCGAGCCATTCTTCCCGGCCGAATCGCGACTGGAACGCGACGGGCGCGAACTCGTCCGTCCATCCCATCGCGTCGCGCAAAAGCCGCGCGGTCTTGAGGCAATGACAATGATAGGGATCGCCTTCCCTCAAATGCCGCTTCGGCGTTCCGTGGAAGGAAAGAATGACGCGCTCCGGCGCCCAGTCGAGCGCGGAGAGGCTCGCCCCAGCCGTCGCCTTCAGCGCGGCGATGTATATAGGGTCGTCATGAAACGGCGCCGCGACGCGCAGCGCCGGCTGCCAGGTCATGGATTTCAGCGCGTCAAACGCGGCGTCAGCAACGCTCGCCGACGTCGACCGCGAATATTGCGGATACAAGGGAACGACAAGAATGCGGTCCGCCCCCGCCTCCTTCATCGCGAATAGGCGCTGCCGGATCGAGGGCGCGCCGTAGCGCATCGCGAAATCGACGCGGACCTTGTCCGCCATGCGTTCGCCGAGCGCATCCGCGACATTTCCCGTATAAAGCCGGAGCGGCGAACCCTCGCGCGTCCAGATCTTCGCATAGGCTTTCGCCGAACGCGCGGGACGAACGTTGAGGATCACGCCGTAGAGGAGCGGCGTCCATATCCAGCGCGGATAATCGACCACGCGCCGGTCCGACAGGAATTCCGCAAGATAGCGACGGACCGCAGTCGCGGTCGGCGCGTCTGGCGTTCCGAGATTGACGATAAGAACGCCGACCGTCGTCGGAGCGATCGCCGGATGACCGGGGGGAAGGCGCATGGCGGACGCCGTTGGGTTCAAGACGACCTCTCAAGCTTGGCGCGCGACGCGAGCCCGGCCAGCCCCGTTCGCCGGGGTTCGCGACCCTCGACTTGAGCTTCGCGCCATGATTCGGGATCGGGGCGCTTGCTCCAGTCATTGTTTGTCGCGGCGTTCGCCGCTTCGCGCCTCACTCGCGCTGAACCGCGCACACTTCACCGCACGCCGCTCTAGCCTTGCTCGACGTCCGGCATCAAGCGGGCCTTGAGAGCCGAGCGGGCGCCTATTGATTTCGGAATGGCGGTCGGCGGCGCGGCGGTTTAGCCGGCGAGCGTCCGGACAAGCTGCATGCCGACATAATAAAGGCCGCCTGAAAGCGTGATGACGACCGGCAGGGTGATCAGCCAGGCGCCGGCGAGCGTGCCGATTGTCTTCCATTGCAGGCCGGAGCCGTTCGCCGCCATCGTGCCGGCGACGGCGCTGTTCAAGACATGCGTCGTCGACACCGGCAGGCCGAACTGCTGCGCGCTGAGGATCGTCACCGCGGCGACCGTCTCCGCGGCGGCGCCCTGTCCGTAGGTCATATGCGCTTTTCCGATCCGCTCGCCGACAGTGACGACGATCCGGCGCCAGCCCACCATCGTGCCAAGACCCAGCGCAAAGGCGACGCCGAACTTCACCCAGTCCGGGATGTAACGCGTCGCCGACTGCGCAGCGTCCCGCGCCTTCTCGTATGTCGCCCGTTCGCCAGCCGACATGTCTCCCGCTTTCGCCAGAAGCTTTGACGCTTCGCCGACGACATAAAGATCGGACCGGAGCGCAGCGGTCTCATCGGCCGGTATGGCGGCGATCGTCCCGGCCGCGGCGATGCGTTGCGCCGCGTCCGCTGCGATTGCCGCAAGATTTGCTTCGAGCCCCCCGGCGGCGGCGTCCTTGGCGCGCAAAGCAGCGCCGACCGCCTCTCGCGCCGCGATCGGATCTTGCGCCGCATCGCCGGCGGCGCGTGTTGCAGCAAGATCCGCCGTCGCCTCAAGCGTTCTTACGATGGCGGCCGTCTCAGCCTCGGGCATCGCGCGATTGAGCGCGAACGCGGCCGGCGCCGCGCCGATGAGGATGAGCATGATAAGGCCCATGCCCTTCTGGCCGTCATTGCCGCCATGCGCGAACGAAACGGCGGTGCAGGTCGTGACCAGCGTCGCGCGAATCCACCAGGGCGGCGGCGCATCGCCTTCGGGCTCGCGATATAGCTTCGGGTTGCTGGCGACGGCTTTAAGCACGAGAAGCAGGATCGCCGCGGCGGTAAACCCGATGAGCGGGCTGAAGAAGAGCGAATTCGCGACTTTCTCCGCCTGGCCCCAGTCGACTCCCGACGTCGCGTAGCCGACCGGCGCCATCAGCTGATTGGCGACGCCGACGCCAAGGACGGAGCCGATCAGGCAGTGCGATGACGAGTTCGGAACGCCGAAGAACCAAGTGAACATATTCCAGAAAATCGCCGACACAAGCAGCGCGAAAATCATCGCGTAGCCCGCCGCCGTGCCGACCTGCAAAATCAGCTCAACCGGAAGGAGGCCGATGATCGAATAGGCGACAAGCCCCGCCGAGGCCGCGACGCCGAGAAAATTCCAGAGGCCCGACCAGACGACGGCGACAGTCGGCGGCAGGCTCTTCGTGTAAATCACCGTCGCGACCGCGTTCGCAGTGTCGTGAAACCCGTTTACGAATTCAAAGCCGAGCGCGAGGACCAGCGCCGTCGCCAGCGCGACATAGGCGGACGTCGAAAGGATCTGTCCGGAATCGGCGACATCGCCCGCGAGCGAACGCCAGATATAATAGGCGGCGCCGGCGACTGCCGCGATGAAGAGCCCGAGCCCAAAACGTCCCGGCCCCGCGTATTTCGGCGGAACATAACGCCCGTCGACCTGATCGCGCTTCCCGCTGCCGCCGCGCGCGCCGACCGCGCCGCCGGACGCGATCCTTGGGTGCGACATCGCCATGGCGCGCTCGACTTTCAGGACGCAGCGTCCGGGATGGCCTGCCGTCACCGGGGCGTTTAAAATCGTTAAATGACGCTTTTGTGAAACCAGGCGGCGGGCCGGCCGGCTGCGCCTATTCCGCAGCGCGTCTCAAGGCAGGCTGAGGCGTTTCGCCGACTTGCCTTGCGGCAAGCCGCGCCTCGATCTCGCCGAGCCTCATATCGCGCGCCCTTCTTTCGGCCTCGGTCAGGCCGACGCCGTCCGCGGCGATGCGCGCCACCGCGACATAATCGAGCTTGCCGGTGCCGAGAACCGGAACCTCTGCCACGGAAACTATTTTCTTCGGCACCGCAATTTCCGGAACGCCGTGGTTTTGCGCCCAAGCGAGGAGGAGCGTCCGATCGGGCGACTGCCGATCGGTGACCAGCACGATCTGCTCGCCGCGCTTTTCGTCCGGCAAGATCGCGGCGGCGTGCATGTTGTCCGGCCAGACCGCCGTCGCGCAGTTCTCGACGACGGCGAGCGAGACCATTTCCCCGCCGATCTTGGCGAAGCGCTTCATCCGTCCGCGTATCGACATGTAGCCGTTGTCGTCAAAGGCGACGATGTCGCCGGTGTCGTGCCAGCCGCCCTCGGGCGGCGTGACGATCCCGGGCGCGTCCAGCGAAATGTAGCCCTGCATGATGTTAGGGCCCTTGACGAAAAGCCGCTGGCCGCCGTGTAGCCCTTCGACGGGTTCGAGCCGCGCGACGACGCCCGGCAGCAGCCTGCCGACGGTGCCCGGCCGAATGTCGCCCGGCTGGTTCGCCGCCAGGACGGGGCTTGCTTCCGTAACCCCGTAGCCTTCGAGCACTTCAAACCCGAACCGGCGCTCCGCCATCTGGCGTGTTTCGTCCTTGACGCGCTCGGCGCCGCAGACGGCGATCCGCAAGGAGGACATCTGCCCTTCGCCGGCCGCGCGCATATATTGCTGCAAGAAGGTGTCGGTCGCGAACAGGACGGTGGCGCCGGTCTCGAATATCCGTTGCGGAATGATCTTCGTCTGCAGCGGCGAGGGATGGAGCACGACTTTGAAGCCGTTGAGAATAGGCCAGAGCGTTCCCGCCGTGAGACCGTAGCAATGGAAGGTCGGCAAGGGATTGAAGAAGACATCCGTCGGCAGAATTTCGACGTGCTCGGCAATCTGATAGATGTTCGACAGGATGTTCGCGTGACTGAGCGCGACGCCCTTCGGATCGCCCTCCGTCCCTGACGTGAACAGGATGATGCCGAGACTGTCCGGATCGGGGTTCGCCGAAAAGAGGCGCGGAAGCAGCGGACCGAGTACGGCGCGGGCCTTGTCGAACGGGGTCAGCGCCGCCTTCATGTCTTCAAGATAGAGAAACTCGAGAGCGCCCTTAAGCTCCGCGACGAGCCCGTCAAGTTTGGCGATCTCAATGAATTTCCGCGCCGTGACGACCTTCTTGACCTCCGCCGCGCGCGCCGCCGCGCGAAGGTTTTTCGCTCCCGACGTGAAGTTGAACATCGCCGGCGTTCGCCCTTGCGCGAACGCCGCCATCAGCGCGATGACGGCGCCGGCGCCGGTCGGCATCATGATACCGATCTTTTCCCCCGCCGCGGTCGCGCGGGCGAGTGGGCCGGCGATTGCGAAGCTTGCCCGGATAATCTCCTTATAGGAGAGCGCGCGCCCGTCGCCGTCAATCAGCGCAACAGCGCTTGCGCCTTTCTTGTGCGCGGCTGCGAGCAGGGCGCGAAAAATCGATTTGCGCGCGCGCCGCTCGATGCGGCTGAGGGTCATGGTCATGATCGTCGCCCCTTAGGAAACGAGGCTCCCCTCAGCCCCCGGCCCAGCGCTCCCGAAGGCGCACGGCCTATTGCGCTATGTTACAGGATGGAGAGTCGCCGGCCAAGCGCAAGACGAGGCGCTGCTCCGCTCGCCTCACGTTAGTGAGCGCTCACTCATATAGAAGAAGCCAGACCGACTTGCAAGTGAGCGTTCACTCCGCATGGGCGGTGTCACCCGGACCAGCGAGCCCCCGTGCCGACTTTCCACCGCATGACGATCGACCGAGCGGCCGATTCAGCCGGTTTTCAGAAACGCACGCGAGTGTTAGAGCCACACGCGCCATCGGAAAGTGCGGCCATGACGAACTATCTCCACAGGGGCGATCTGCCGGCCGGCCTCACGCTCGGTTCGATCGTCGCCGTGGACAGCGAGACCATGGGTCTTAACACCCATCGCGACCGGCTGTGCGTCGTCCAGGTCTCTTCCGGGGATGGCGACGCGCACGTCGTCCAGCTCGACCGCCGGACCTATGACGCCCCGAACCTGAAGCGCCTTCTGGCCGACCCGGCGGTCTTGAAGCTTTTCCATTTCGCGCGGTTCGACATCGCCGCGTTCCAGCATTGGCTGAACGTCGAAACGCGCCCAGTCTATTGCACCAAGATCGCGTCCCGCCTCACCCGCACGTTCACCGACCGCCACGGCCTTAAGGACCTCGCCAAGGACCTCCTCAACATCGACCTTTCAAAGCAGCAGCAGACCTCGGACTGGGGGGCGGAGACGCTGACCGAGGCGCAGGTCGATTATGCGGCGTCAGACGTACTTTATCTCCACGCCCTGAAGGAGAAACTCGACCTCATGCTCGCCCGCGAGGGGCGGACGGCTCTCGCCGCGGCCTGTTTCAGCTTCCTGCCGGCGCGCGCCGCGCTCGACCTTGCCGGCTGGGCGGAGGTTGACATCCTCGCCCATTCGTGAGGCGCACTCGATCGCGACGCTGCGAGTTCACCGCAGGCCTTGCATGAACTGCGCTTGGGGATGACTATATCGTTAGGATCGGAAGGATCGGGGGCCTTCGCCGCCTCGACGGAATGGGAATGAACGCCAGCGCCGTTTCTCAAGACGCTTCCGTCGCTTCGGCGCGCACCAGTCGGGGAACGCTTGAGCATCTGACGATCCGGCGTCGCACGACCGGCGAAGCGGCCGCCGCGCGCGCGCAAGTGATGCGCCGGATGCGCATTGCGCTGCCCGTGCTGGCCGTCATTTTGATCGCCGCCTTTCTGCTCAGCACCAGAACCGGCGGCGGCGATGACGCTTTCCTCGACGATTTCGCCGATGTTCGGGCGACGACCCAAAACCTCTCCTCCGTCAGGCCGCAATTTTCCGGCGTCGACGCCAGCGGCAATCCTTACGAAATCACCGCCGACGCCATGAGCCAGAGAGCGGAAGCGAAAGACACCGTCGAACTCGACCGGCCGCGCGCGGTGACGACCGGTCCCGACCAGCAATCCGTCGTTTCGGCGAAGACGGGGACGTTCAATACCGAAGACAAACGGCTGCTCTTGAAGAACGGCGTCACGTTCGAGCGCGCGCTCGGCCGCGATAATTACGTTCTGAAAACGCCCGCCGCGACGGTTTCAATCGATGATCAAACCGTCGTCAGCGAAGAAGGCGTCGACGGCGCCGGACCTGGCGGCTCGACGCTCAAGGCCGACCGAATGAACGCCGACAACAAGAGCGGCGCGGTCGTCTTTGAAGGCAATGTCAGCATGCGCGTTTACCCGAAGGAAATCGAGAAGACCGACGGCGCGGACGAACGGGCGCCGGCGACCGAAAACGGAGACGTCGAATGAACCGCGCGGGGGCCTTTATCTTTGCGGCTGCGCTGATGACGGGCGCCGCCGGCGCGCAGCTTGCGCCGGACGTCAGCGACGCGCCGATTGACATCACCGGGGACCGGCTCGAAGTCGTCGACGATGTCGCGACCTGGGTCGGCAATGTCCGCGCCGTTCAGGGCGAGTCGATTTTGACGGCGGAAAAGCTTGTCGCCGACCTTGATGAGGATGGCGCGTTCAGGAAGATCCGCGCCGTCGGAACCGTGCGCTATTCAAACGGCAAGGACGCGATCTCGGGCAAAGTCGGCGTTTATGACGCGGAGAAAAGGACGATCACGATTTCCGAGGAGGTCGTCGTCACGCAGGGTGAACAAGTGATGACCGGCGGCAAGCTCATCTATTGGGTCGACACGGGGCGACTCCTGTTCACCGCGCCGAGCGGCCGGCGCATCCGAGGCATTTTTTATGCCAAACGGAGCGATGAGCAGTCATGACTTCACCAAACCTTAAAGAGAGGCGCCGCTAAATGGCCGACAGCATGAATGTTGAAACCACCACCGCCGGCGCCGAAAAAGCGAGGCGCGCGCCGCTCCGCCCGACGGTCGTCGAGGGCGGCGGCGGTCTTTTTGCGGAGAATCTGACGAAGACGTTCAAGCGGCGTCCGGTCGTCCGCGGCGTTTCGATGAGCGTCAAGCGCGGCGAGGTCGTCGGCCTCCTCGGCCCGAACGGCGCGGGCAAAACGACCTGCTTTTACATGATCACGGGCCTTATTCCCGTCGATTCCGGAGCGATCTCGATCGACGGCCACGACGTGACGCGCCTGCCGATGTATCAGCGCGCGCGCCTCGGGCTCGGCTATCTGCCGCAGGAAGCGTCAATCTTCCGTGGCCTGACGGTCGAACAGAACCTCCGCGCCGTCGTCGAACTCGTCGAGAAGGCGGCGGACAAGCGCCAAGCCCTGATCGACGACCTCCTCAACGAGTTCAACATTACGCATATAAGGCGCGCCCCGGCGCTTGCGCTTTCGGGCGGCGAACGCCGGCGGGTCGAGATTGCAAGAGCCCTTGCGACGGGCCCCGCCTTCATGCTGCTCGACGAGCCGTTCGCCGGCATCGATCCGCTGGCGATCGCCGACATTCGCGAGCTTGTTCTCCACCTTAAAGACCGCGGCATCGGCGTTCTCATCACCGATCACAATGTCCGCGAGACGCTCGACATCATCGATCGCGCCTACATCATTCACGAAGGCGAAGTCCTCATCGAGGGCGCGCCGTCCGACATCGTCGGCGACAAGGACGTTCGGCGCGTCTATCTCGGCGACAGATTCCAGATGTGACTTTGAGGGGGATGGGGCGTTTGTGGCGTTAGCTCCGAAACTAGAATTCCGGCAGTCCCAGCAGCTCGTCATGACGCCGCAGCTGCAGCAGGCGATCAAGCTGCTGCAGCTGTCCAATCTCGAGCTTGCCGAATTCGTCGAGCAGCAGCTTGAGGAGAATCCGTTCCTCGAGCGCGCCGCCGAGCAGGAAGCCGACGTCGAGCGGGCGTCCGCCGATCGCGACGGCGCAGACGAAGAGCCCGCCGGGTCGGCGATCGATCTCGACAGCGACGCGGCCGCGGCGCGCGCGGAGGAAGCGCTCGATGCGCCCCGCGACGACGCTGATTCAGCGACGCCGGCTTCCGAGGCGCCAGAATACAAATCGAACGAATGGGCGAGCGTCGGGGCAGGCGGCGGATCGTCCTTTGAAGACGGAAGGGAGTTCGGCGAGACGCTGACGCGCGAAATTTCGCTGTGGGAGCATCTGACCGAGCAGCTTCACGTCGCGACGCGCGACCCGCAGGCGCTCTTCATCGGGGCTTATCTCATCGACCTCATCGATGAAGCCGGATACTTGCGCGATGATGTCGCGAGCGTCGCCGGCCGGCTCGGCGCCGAAGCGGCCGATGTCGAACGGACGCTCGCGCTCATCCAGAGCTTTGAGCCTTCCGGCGTCGGCGCGCGCGACCTCAAGGAATGCTTGAGGCTGCAGCTCGCCGACCGCAACCGCCTCGATCCGACGATGCAGGCGTTCATCGATCATATCGAGCTGATGGCGAAGGGCGACCTCAAGGCGCTGATGAAGGCGACAGGCGCTGACGAAGAAGACATCCGCGACATGGTCGCCGAAGTGCGCGCCCTGACGCCGAAGCCCGGCTACGCTTTTGGCGGCGATCCGGTGCAGGTCGTGACGCCGGACGTCATCGTCAGGAAAGCGCCGGACGGCGGCTGGAAAGTCGAGCTCAACGCCGAAACCCTTCCGAAAGTTCTCGTTAATCGCGTCTATTTTTCAGAAGTCTCGAAGCTGAAGTGCCGCGATGCGGATCAGCTTTTTGTGAGCGAGCAGTTCGCCAACGCCAACTGGCTCGTCAAGAGCCTCGATCAGCGCGCGCGGACCATCCTCAAGGTGGCGAGCGAAATCGTACGCCAGCAGGATTCGTTCCTCGTCTACGGCGTGAAGCATCTCAGACCCCTCAATCTCCGCGCCGTCGCCGACGCGATTTCGATGCATGAATCGACTGTTTCACGTGTCACCGCGAACAAATACATGGCGACGCCGCGCGGCATATTCGAGCTGAAGTATTTCTTTACCGCATCAATTGCGTCGAGCGCGGGCGGCGAGGCGCATTCAGCCGAGGCGGTTCGCTTCCGCATTCGGGAGCTGATCGACGGCGAGTCGATCGAGGACGTTCTTTCCGACGATCGGATCGTCGAGATCCTGCGCGGCGAAGGCGTCGACATTGCCCGCCGCACGGTCGCCAAATATCGCGAGACCATGAACATCGCCTCGTCCGTCCAGCGGCGGCGCGCCGCGCTTCGCGAAGCCATCTAGGGCTTTGAATTCGGAGGGAGAGGCCCAATATTGCAGACGCGCGCCGCCGGACGGCGCCGCGCCACGACGGAGGCCCTCATGGACGTTCAAGTCAGCGGCAAGAACATTGATCTCGGCGATGCGCTGCAAGCGCATGTCGTCGACCGCTTGTCGGGAGGCGTCACCAAATATTTCGGGCGGGGCGCCGACGCCGTCGTAACCTTCGCCCGGGAGCGCCACCTCGTCGAATGCGAAATGACCGCCCATCTTGATTCCGGCGTCTTTCTCGCCGCCCACGGCGACGGCGGCGACGCCTATGCCGCCTTCGAAACGGCCCTTGAAAAGCTGGAAAAGCGGGTCCGGCGATATAAGCGCCGTCTCAAGAAGCATCACACGAACGGCAAAGCCCCGCTGCCGTCGGAGGCCGCCTCCTATTACACGCTCGCCCCCTTGCCGGACGAAACCGACGCGGACGCCGAAGACGATCCGACCCCGGTTGTGGTGGCCGAGAAGCAGACCGTCCTGCGGGAAATGACAGTCGGGGCGGCTGTCATGCAATTAGACCTTGCCGAGAGCCCCGCGATCGTCTTTAAGAACGCCGCCCACGGCCGGCTCAACGTCGTTTACCGCCGCCGCGACGGGCATATCGGCTGGATCGACCCGGCCCCCTAGATCGCCGGCCAATGCCCGGCGTTAACGGAGTGATTCGACTGTCCTTGTATGTGCGTCAAGTGACGCTACGAGCGGTCGCCGATCTTATGGGCCTATCCGAGTTTCTTTCGCCCGATGCGGTCCTTTTCAACGCCAGCGCCAGCTGCAAGCGGGAGGCCCTTGCGCTCCTCGCCGAAAAGGCGGCCAAGCTCACGGGACTTCCTGCGCCGGCCATTCGTCAGGCCCTGATGGAGCGCGAACAGCTCGGATCGACCGGCGTCGGCAGGGGCGTTGCGATCCCGCACGGCAAGATCGACGGCCTCGGCGAGATCGTCGGCGTTCTCGCCAAACTTGCAGAGCCGATCGATTTTGAGGCGGTCGACGACCAGCCGGTCGATCTTGTTTTTGTGCTGCTCGCGCCGATAGAAGCGACCGCGGCGCATTTGAAGGCCCTCGCGAAGGTCTCGCGGCTTCTTCGCGACGAACGGATCCGCGAGGCCCTTCGCGGCGCCGAGACGCAGGAAGCGCTGTTCGCGATAGCCGCCGACACGGCGCAGTCGAACGCCGCCGCCTGACCCACCGTCGACCGCTCCGACGCTGTGCGGAAAATCGTCAGTGAACGCTGACGGGATTCATTTCGTGTTGCCGCGCCGCTGCGAAAGCCAGCGCGCGATCGCCGACAAGCGCAATACGTTGGCCGTCGCCGGAATGCACCGAGTAAAGGGTCGTGTCGCCTGGAATGTCGATTACGGCGCCCGTTTCGTCGTCAATGAGATCATCGACGACTTCATGGGCGAAGACCGTCCGGACATAGACCAGCTTCTTGCCGCCGAGTTCGGCGAGCTCGCGCTCGCTGACAGGAAGCCGCAACCGCTTTTCCGGCGCCCGGTTCGCCTCTTTCCAATTGGCCATCGGCCAATTCCTCCGTTCCACCCTTGAGAAGAACTCAATGCCCTTCCCGATCAGGCCACAGATTGGCTATCAAACGGTGAAGACCCCGTAAGACGCCTTTTAGCCCGGATTGGGACGTAGGGCTACAATATAACATTTCAATGATCGAAACGGGGCGAATTCCGGATCGTGTTCAGCCGAACCGCCCCAAAATCGTCGCATAAAGAGACGGATCGATGTTCCCGCCAGAGAGCGTCAAGCCGATCGTTCGCCCGTCGGCATTGATTTTCCTGTGATAAACAGCAGCGAGCGCCGCGGCGCCGCCGGGCTCGACGACCATTTTCAGATACTTCGCCGCGAACGAAATCGCTTCTGCGACCTCGTCGTCGCTGACGGTGAACCCGCCCTTCACATGCCGTGCGAGAATCGGAAAGGCGATTTCCCCAGGCGACGGCGTGGCGAGCGCGTCACACAGGGTCTTGCGCGAGATGTCGGCCTTGAGACGCTTCCCGGCGCGGAGAGAAGCCCAGGTTTCGTCATAGCCTTCAGGCTCGGCGATCATCACCTCGGTCGCCGGCGACAGGTCGGCGAGAACCGTCGCGCAGCCCGCCGCCATGCCGCCGCCGCCGCAGCAAACAATGAAGGCGTCAAAGCGCGCGCCGACCGCCGCCGCCTGTGCGACGGCTTCGAGCGCGAGCGTTCCCTGGCCCTCGATCGTGTCGAGCTGATTGAAGGGATGCGCGATCGCAAGGCCGCGTTCGGCCGCCAGCATCCGTCCGATCTCCTCGCGATCTTCCGTATAACGATCATAGAAAACGATCTCGCCGCCATAGGCGCGAACCTGGCCGATCTTGAAGGCGGGCGCATCCTTCGGCATGATGATCGTCGCCGGAACGCCGAAAAGCCGCGCCGCGCGCGCAACGCCCTGCGCGTGATTTCCGGACGAGACCGCGAGAACGCCGCGCCGGCGCTCCTCGTCGGTCAGCTTCGCAAGCCGGTTCATCGCGCCGCGAAACTTGAACGAGCCGCCGTGCTGCAAGGTCTCGGCCTTCAAAAGCACCCGCCCGCCGGCGCGCTCATTGAGCCATTCGTTCTCAAGAAGCGGCGTCACGACCGCCGCCCCCCGGATCCGCTCCGCAGCGGCCCTGACGCCTTCCGGGGTCGGTGTCGTCTCATCCGACATCTTACGCCGCCAATCTCATGCCGACATCAGCCTCGATCGGCGCCGGCTTATCGGTCAGGCGCCGCCATGCGACGCCGGCGGCGACATTGGCGATCGCCGTCGTCGCGAGCGTCGCCAGATAAAGCGCCGCCGCAAACGCCGGAAATGAAGGACCTTCGGGACTGAAAAGCGCCGAGAATTCCTCAATGACCGGCGCCATCGCCGCCGCGACGGCGGCCTGGTCCTCGCCGGCGGCGGAAAGCGCTTCCAAATGCGGAAGAAAGCCGCCGATAAATGGCCCTATCGCGAGCCCGAAAATGACGGCGATGGGAACGCCGACGAGAATCCAGAAGCCGAGAAGGCGCAAGACCTGATTGCGCGTCGCCGTCCAGGCGACGCCGAACCCGATCGTTCGGGTCGCCATCGACGCGGGAAACAGAACGCAAAGCCGCAGGCGGAACCACATCACGACGAGATTGATGGCGAAATCCGCCAATGAGCCGGCCGTCGGGGCCGCCGGGCGCGCGATAATCGCTGCGATGAAGGCGACGACGGCGGCGGCGAGCCCGCCGACGAGCATAATGAGGAGGATCATCAGGCTGAGAAGGATTTGGGCCGCGAGGATGCGAAGCTCGTCGCCGCCATACTGAAGATAGAAAGGCAGCGAAAGCCGGTCGCCCCTGACGACATGGCGAAGGCTCGCCGCCGCCGCCATCGGGACGGCGATCGCCGATCCCGCCATCAGGACCAAAGTCCACTTGCCGATGTCCGCGAGAACGCCCGCCGCCGCCGCAGGCTCCGGGTTGGGTCCTAGCTTTAGAAGGGCTGCAAATGCGTCGAAAAGCGGCGACATCGCGTAAAATTGCAGCGCGACGAGCAGCAGCGTCGGAAGCCACAGCGCTTTTGCGAGATCGATCGCGTGCTGCGCGAGATAGGCGATCGTGGCGCTGACCGCCTTCAGGACCGGGAACTTCATCGTCGCATTCCTTTGCGGAGACGGCGCGCGCGGAGGGAAACCATACGCCGTTTCGCCCGGCCCGCCAGCCGCGCGATCTCCGATGATTCCCGTCGCGCCGAAGGAACGCTATTCCTTGCGCCATGAACGCTGCTCCCGCCGACGCCGCCAAGGACAATTGGGTCGACCTTTACGCGCCCGAGGGCGCAAAGCCCTATCTCCGGCTGATGCGCGCCGACAGGCCGATCGGGACATGGCTCTTGCTCATTCCTTGCTGGCAGGGCCTTGCGCTCGCCGCCGCCGAGCGCGGCGCCGAACCGCGCGCGCTCCTCCTTGACGCGGCGCTTTTCGCGGTCGGGGCCATGGTCATGCGCGGCGCCGGCTGCGCCTACAACGACATCGTCGACCGCGATTTCGACGCCAAGGTCGCGCGCACGGCGAAGCGCCCGATTCCCGCCGGGCAGATCGGCGTCAAGTCCGCATGGGCCTTCCTTTTCGGTCTTTGCCTTGTCGGCCTCGCCGTCCTCTTGCAGTTCAATCCGTACACGGTCGCCCTTGGCGCCGGCTCGATCGGCTTGATCGCCGCCTATCCTTTCATGAAGCGGATCACCTGGTGGCCGCAGGCCTGGCTCGGCCTCACATTCAACTGGGGAGCCTTGATGGGCTACGCCGCGATCGCCGGCGAACTGACGCCGGCGCCGATGCTGCTCTACGCGTCCGGCCTCGCCTGGACGCTCGGCTACGACACGATCTACGCGCACCAGGACAAGGAGGATGACGCGCTTGTCGGCGTCAAATCGTCAGCAAGGCTTCTCGGATCGCAGACGACTCCGGCCCTGATCGGCTTTTACGCCTTCACGATCGCGGGAGCCGCCGGGGCGATGCTGCTCGCCGGAATTTCGCCCCTCTATCTGCTGCTCCTCATTCCGGCCGCAGCGCATTTTTATTGGCAGATCACGAAGCTCGACATCGACAATCCGGCGAATTGTCTTCGCGTCTTCCGATCGAATCGCGACGCCGGCCTGCTCGTTCTCGCGCCCTTGTTATTGGCCGCGCTCGCCTCGCTTTCCTATGTCTAGCGCGTCCCTCAAGACGACTGGAACGGAGAAGAAGGTCATGATCGACCGACGCTTGCTATTATCCGGCGTGGCCGCCGCGCTCGGCGCCGCGACCCTTTCCGCAAAGGCTGAAACGATGAAACCCGACAAGACGTCAATCCCGGATTTCGACAAATGGCAGCTCTCCGAAAAGGAGTGGAAAGCGCGCCTTGGGGACGAAGCCTACGCGGTCCTTCGGAAAGAGGCGACCGAACGGCCGTGGACGAGCCCCCTCAACAACGAAAAGCGGCAGGGCGTCTACGCCTGCGCCGGATGCGGCTATGATCTCTTCAAGTCCGAGATGAAGTTCGATTCGGGAACCGGCTGGCCTTCTTTCTTCGACGCGCTGCCGAATGCGCTCGGCAAGAAAACGGACTTCAAACTGATTGTTCCCCGCACGGAATATCACTGCGCGCGCTGCGGCGGGCACCAGGGACACGTTTTCAACGACGGGCCGTCGCCGACGGGCCTGCGCTACTGCAACAATGGCGTCGCGCTCGTCTTCAAGGCCGCCTGAGGGCTCTCTCCCGTCCGTCCGACCGCTTCCTGTTCGAGGCTTCCGGCGCGCCTTTCGCGATGATGGGCGTGGCCGGCGGTTTCGCGGAATTGCGGCGCCTGCCTGCGCCGGGTTATGCTTCAGCCCGACGGAGGCGCGAATGACCGAAGGACGGATAGGACGGCTCGCAGGAGGCGGTTCGCTGCGAACGCTCATTCAGCTCGTGATCGCGAGCGTCGTCGTCGGCGCGTTCCTGGCGTTCTGGGGCGTTTCGCCCGGCGAGTTCTGGAGCGGCGTTTTCAACTTCATCCGGGGAATCGTCGGTTGGCTCGGCGATTCCGTCGGCGAAATCGTCGTCAATCTCCTCACCTATCTTCTCTTCGGGGCCGCGATCGTCGTTCCGATCTGGCTCATCATGCGCGTCATCGGCGGCCGCGGCGCGGCCCGCAGAGACTGAAGGCGCGGTCAGCTTGAAGCGGCGAGGAGCGCCCCGATCCGGCCGATATAGGCGATCCAGGCTTCGCGGCCGGCGTCTGTAAGGCGGCATACGGTTCGCGGCTTGCGGCCCGCGAATGTCTTTTCGATACGAAGATAGCCGGCCTCTTCGAGTTTTCTCAAATGCACGGAGAGATTGCCGTCCGTGCCGCCGACCTTGGCTTTGAGTTCATTGAAGTCCGCCGAGCCCGCGCCCGAAAGATACGCCATCGCCGCGAGACGGACGCGCCCGTGGATGACGTCGTCGATGTCGCGATAATCAAAGCCTTCCGCCGTCATGGATCATACGACGTCGCTGGGCTCACGGCGCATCAGGATGAAGCCGGGAAAGACGGCGCAAACGAGACTGCCGACGGCGCCAAGAAGCAGCTGTCTCGCATCGCCGATGAAATAGAGCGCGGCGATCGAGAATATCCAGGCGGCGATCGCGAAGCCGCGCATCCAATCGAGCCGGGCGGCGACCGCCGTCGCGTAAAACGCGACGCCGTACAGGACGAAAGCGATCGGAAACATCAGCCCGAAGACAAATTGCGGTTCGACGCCGGCGGCCTTGAACTGGCCCTCGAACGCCATCGCCGCAATCCAGAACAACGACATGAAGACGCCGATCGCGAACCAGGCGGCGCTCGCCGTCTTGTTGCCGATGGTGAGCGCGCCCGGCTTTCGAAGCGCGCGCGGCCCGAAAAGGAAGCTCGCGCCCCAGCCGATCGCCATTGCGCCGATCCAGAACGGCAATCCGCCGACAAAGGGCATTGGCAGGAGGCCCGCGACCGAGAAGTAGGTGAGCGCTGCGGCAAGGCCGACGACCCCGCCCCAGATCACGTAAAGGACGCCGCCGACCAAAGGCGCGTTGCGGCCTTCCTCGGCGAGCGTCTTTACATAGGCGATCTCGCCGGCGAGATCGCCGTTCGGGACCTTGGTCATGGCTGCGTTCCTTCGATTCCACTTTGCAAAATAAAGTGAGTATGGGGCGAGCGCAATCCGGACGCGGCCGAACGTGCGCGGCGCGCGTCGAGTCGGGTGGTTGCGCCGTTCGCGCCGGCTTAGGGTCAAAGGCCGAGGAGGCGACCATGACGAGGCTCGACCGGCGGCGGTTCGTGGCGGCGGCAAGCGCCGTTGCAGCCTCGGTCGCCAGTTCGAAGGCGTCGCCGTCGCTTTTGATGAAAGCGATCCCGTCGACCGGCGAAACCGTTCCGGCGATCGGCATGGGGAGCTGGCTCACCTTTGATGTCGGCGACGATCCTTCCTTGCGCCGTCAGCGCGCCGAGGTGCTCGGGGCCTTTTTCGAAGGCGGCGGGCGCATCATCGACTCGTCGCCAATGTACGGCTCGTCGCAGGCCGTCATTGGCGCCGCGCTGAAATCGCTCGGCAAGGCGGACGCGTGTTTTGCGGCGGACAAGGTATGGACGCCCGGCGGCGAAGAAGGTCCATCGCAGATCGACCGCACGCGGAGGCGTTGGGGCGTTGAGCGCTTCGACCTCCTACAGGTTCACAATCTCGTCGACTGGCGGCGCCATCTCGAAACGCTGTTTGCAATGAAGGCGGAGGGCCGGCTTCGGTATGTCGGGGTGACGACTTACGCCGGGCTTCGGCACGCCGAGGTTGAAGCGATCATGACCTCGGAACCGATCGACTTTGTGCAGCTCACTTACAATATCGCCGACCGCGAGGCCGAAGAGCGGATTCTTCCGCTTGCGGTCGAGCGCCGGATCGCCGTCATCGCCAATCGGCCCTTCCGCGAAGGCGCGCTCTTTGCGCGCGTTGAGGGCGCAAGACCGCCTGATTTCGCAGCGGATATCGGCGCGTCGACCTGGGCGCAGTTCATGCTGAAATTCGCGATCTCGCACCCTGCCGTCACCTGCGCCATTCCAGCGACGCGTCGCGTTGATCACATGCGTGAAAACGTCGGCGCGTTGACAGGACCGTCTCCCGATGCGGCGATGCGTCGGAAGATGGCGGCGGCGTTCGACGCGCTTTAATTCGACCCGCGCGGCTTGATCGACGGCGCGCGCGGCGTCGCGGCCGGCTGCGAAGGAGCGGTGACCTCCGGCGGCGTTTCGACTGCGGAAGCGGTCGGCGATGGGGCGACGATTTTCGGCGCCGCCTGCGGCGCGCCGGTCAGCATCGCAAGCGAATCGACCGCCTCGACGGATGCGGTTTCGATCGGCGCCTCAGCGACGACGCGACCCTTCGCGTAATCATAAATAAGAATTTCCTGTCCGAATGGGCTTTCGACGTGCAGCGCGACCCGGTCGCCGTCGAGCGAAATGTCGGCGATGCGCATGTCTTCATCGAGCGCAATCGCCGGTCGGCTTGCCGCGGTCGATCGCGCCGCGGCGAAAGACGGCGATGTCGCCTGCACGGTTGACGGCTGTTCAAGCGTCTCGACATCGGCGACAGCCGCCGCGCCCTTCGTTTCGCCGACCGGTTTGCCGAAAAGCGCCAATGCCCCCATCACCACGACGAGAAAGACGGCCGGCATCGTGACGACTCCGATCATGACGGCGCGCGCCGGCGCGGGCTCTCCCGCTCGTTCCGCCCTTTCCGGCGCCGCGCCCGCCGCGCCCTGGAATCGCCGCTCCCATTCGCGCGCATCGTCGCCCTGCTGCAACAGCTTTAGCGCCTGCCGGCGCAGCTGGTCGGCGCTTCTCGGCGCCTCGCCATCCGCCGTCATCACGAAGTTTGGCTCCGACCCGGACATTTGACAGACCCTCCGCGGCCGTGACATCGGCGGCGCCATGACAGACGAGGCAAATCCCGCCGAAACGCAGCGCTTCACGGTTCGTTCCGACTATGCGGGAACAAGGCTTGATAAATGGTTGTCGGAGGCCGCGAGCGGCTTCACGCGGACCCGGATCAAGGCGCTGATCGAAGGCGGCGCTGTGTCCCGAAATGGGGCGATATTTGACGACGCTTCCTGGAAAATTCGTGAAGGAGAAGTCTACGCGCTGACGCCGCCGCCGATTGAGCCATGGGCTGTGGCGGGCGAGACGATCCCGCTCGACATTCTCTTTGAGGACAAGGACCTTGTCGTCATCAACAAACCAGCTGGCATGGTCGTCCATCCGGCGCCCGGCAACTGGACGTCGACGCTCGTCAAAGCCCTCGTCGCGCATTGCGGCGATGGGCTTTCCGGCGTCGGCAGCGTCGCGCGGCCCGGCGTCGTGCACCGGATCGACAAGGACACGTCCGGCCTCGTCGTCTCCGCCAAGACCGATTCGGCGCATCTAAAGCTCCGGCGCGCTTTCTCCGTACACGACATCGAGCGGGTCTATGACGCTATCGCCGTCGGCGCGCCAAGGCCGGCGGCGGGAACGATTGACGCGCCGCTGGCGCGCGCCGCGACCGACCGGAAGAAGATGGCGGTGATCGACGAAGGTGACGATCGGCCCGGCAAGCGGCGCGCCGTCACGCACTACCGGGTGACCGAAGTCTACGGCAGGGGCCGCGCCAAACTCGCCGGAGACGCAATCGCTTCCCTGGTCGAATGCCGGCTCGAAACTGGGCGGACCCACCAGATCCGGGTTCACCTCGCGTCGATTGGTCACCCGCTCATCGGCGATCCGGTCTACGGCCGCGGACCCGGCCTATCGGGCCTGAGGCCCGGGGATCCTGCGGCCGACCGCGCCCGCGGCGTTCTTTCCGCGTTCCGACGGCAGGCTCTCCACGCCCGCGTTTTGGGTTTTGAACACCCGGGAACCGGCGAGGCGCTCCGTTTCGAGGCCGAACCGCCGGCCGATTTCATCGCCCTCCGTGACGCCCTTCGGGCGCTTTAATGCTTTGACCTAACGGGGATTTGCAGAACTTCACCGAATCGCGACTGGGCGGAGACGGGGCGCTTGCGGTATTGATCGCTCTTCGCCCGCGCCGCATGTGCGACAATCCATGGCGGCGGCTGTTGGATCGGGGAACGGCGATCCCCATATAGCCGCGGTTCGCCGCCCAAGACTTCACCGGGCGGCGTCGGGGCTGACAGAGAGTTTGATGGCAAGAGACCTAGTCGCCGCGCCAGCGCTGACGCCGGAGGGGAGCCTTTCGCGATACCTCGCGGAAATCCGCAAATTCCCCATGCTGGCGAAAGATGAGGAGTACATGCTGGCGAAGCGGTTCGCCGAGCATGCGGATTCCGACGCCGCGCACAAGCTCGTCACCAGTCACCTGCGCCTCGTGGCGAAGATCGCGATGGGGTATCGAGGCTACGGCCTGCCGATCGGCGAGGTGATTTCCGAAGGCAATGTTGGGCTCATGCAGGCGGTCAAACGCTTCGATCCCGACAAGGGCTTTCGCCTTGCGACCTACGCCATGTGGTGGATCAAGGCCGCCATCCAGGAATACATCCTGCGTTCGTGGAGCCTTGTGAAAATCGGAACGACCGCCGCCCAGAAAAAGCTCTTCTTCAACCTCCGGAAGATCAAGGGCCAGATCGATGCGATCGAAGACGGCGACCTCAATCCCGAGCAGGTGAAGCTCATCGCCGACAAGCTCGGCGTGGCGCAGGACGAAGTCGTCCAGATGAACCGTCGAATGACCGGCGGCGAGGCGTCGTTGAACGCGCCGCTCGGCAAGACCGACGACAGCGGCGGCGAATGGCAGGACTGGCTCGTCGACGAGAATGCCGTCAACGCCGAGCAGAAGCTCGCGCAGGACGACGAATACGAACTGCGGATGTCGCTCCTCGAAAAGGCCCTCGCGACCTTAAACGAGCGCGAGCAGCACATCATCACGGAACGCCGCCTCAAGGACGAGCCGGCGACGCTTGAAGAATTGTCGCAACAATACGGCGTTTCGCGCGAGCGCGTTCGGCAGATCGAAGTGCGCGCGTTCGACAAGCTCCAAAAGGCGATGAAGCGCCTTGAGCGCGAATCGCGAGGCGCGACGCTAGACGCGGAAAGTCGGGCCTGAACGGCGACGCTTCTATTGCGCAGTTCAGCAGGATTGGCGCCTGGCGCCCCGGCGATTTGCTCGTCTTGCCGCATTAAAGAAGGAGCCGCCGATGGCCGCCGCGTCCGCCGAGAAAGTCAGCAGGTTTCGCGCGCTTCACCGCCGCGGCGCCGCCTTCGTGTTTCCCAACTTCTGGGATGCAGGCTCAGCAAGGATCCTTGAAGGGCTGGGATTCCCGGCGCTCGCTTCGACGAGTTCAGGATTTGCGCTCACCAAAGGGCGCGCCGATTACGGCGTCACGCGCGACGAGGTCATGGAGCACGCACGCGCAATTTGCGCGGCCGTCGAAATCCCGGTCGCCGCCGATCTCGAAAACGGTTTTGGACCGGCGCCGGAAGATTGCGCCGCGACGATCCGGCTGGCGTCGGCGGCCGGCCTTTGCGGGGGGTCGATCGAAGATTCGACGGGAGACAAGCAAAGCCCGATTCACGAGAAATCCGCCGCCGTCGCGCGCGTCCGCGCCGCCGTCGAAGCCGCGCGCGCCGCGCCGCAAGGGTTCCTTCTGACCGCCCGCGCCGAGGCGTTTCTTTACGGCGACGCGGACCTTAAAGACGTGATTTCGCGCCTTGAGGCGTTTGAAGACGCTGGCGCGGACGTGCTCTTTGCGCCGGGCCTTCCTTCGCTCGACGCCGTAAGGGCTGTCTGCGCGGCGGTCTCGAAACCCGTCAATGTTCTCGTCTACGGGGCGCTCGCGCGGCATTCGGTCGCCGAATTTGCAGACGCTGGCGTCGCGCGGCTTTCCTTGGGCGGGGGCCTCGCAAACGCCGCTTACGGAGCGCTTGCCGAAATCGCGGCGGCGATCCGCGAGGGCGGAACGTTCGACGCGCTCGCCTCCCACCGCGCGGGCGTCAGGACGTTCAAAAACCTTATCGGCGATTGACGTCGGCGTTTGGCGCCGGTTTCGCCGCCGACGCGCGCGACCCGCCGATCCCGATCGTCGATGCCGCCTTGGGCCCTTGCTGCGCTGATTTCGTCGCGCCGGCGAGGCTCGTGTGCGCTCTTGCGGCGGACGGGCGCGCATAGAGCATGGCCGCGGCTACGGCGGGAATCGCAATTGAACCGGGCCGCACTGAAGTCTGATCCATGTCGCAGTCTCCCAATTCATCGGTTCGGCTGTCGCGAACCTTCAACATGGGAACGAAAACTATGACTGCAAGTCCGCCCCGCCAATGCGTAAGGCGGCATCGCATTCATAAGCTGATCGCATGCTGCAACAGCGAACGCCCAGCGATGGTTGCGCGCAATTTGAATCAAGAAATCTGGCGAAGCCGCTCGTTCGGCGCGGCCTGCCGAGCCGCGGAATGACGCTGATCGCGATTCGCCTGGGCCGGAGCTTTGAGCGCCGGGCGAAAAAGTGGAGAGCGGTTCTTCGCAAAGCCGGCGCGCAGATCTGGAAACTGCGCCAATGGCCGAAGCTCCCATCGTCGGCGACTTGGCGCGCCCGACTTCAGAGTCGGACGACATATTCCTTTCGCGTCGTCTCGACGACCTCCCAAACGCCGCGAAATCCAGGGCGGATGATGAAGCTGTCGCCGGCGGCGACGCGGTTCGGTTCGCCGCCGTCTTCTGTGATGACCGAGACGCCCGAGAGAATCCGGCAATATTCCCATTCGTCATATTCGACCCGCCAGGCGCCGGGCGTTGATTCCCAGACGCCGGCGTAAAGACCGCCAGGCCGCTCCTCGAGGCTCCAGGTCGTGAACCGGGGCGAACCGGAAAGGACGCGCGCCGCCGGCGGAGCGCCGGGTTCAGCGGCGAGGCCGGAGACGTCGAGGCGCGCAAAGAGCGGCGGCATCGGCGCGCTACAGCAACAAGAGATCGCGAACTGCGATCGCCATCAGGAACAGGGTTGCGACGACGAAGGCTGCAAATCGCAGCATGACCCGCCGCACCACGATCTGCATCATCGAATGGATGATGCGCGCGCCGACATAGGCCCAGGCGAGAGCGATGTTGATCGCGTCGCCGGCGCCGACGAGATGCGTGTAGAACGCGAGCGCGTAGAAAATCGTCGGCTGTTCATGAAGATGGTTATAATTGTCGGCGACGACGCGGACGCCGGTCGGCAGCGCGGCGAGCGATCCTGGATGGACCGCCGATTGCGGATCGATCTTCGCTTTCCGCATCGCGGGTATCCGGGTCGCATACATCCAGATCCAGACGATGAGGGTCCATGAGACGAGGGCGAGGATCGGAGTCAGCATCCGTTTCTCCTAAAATTCACCGGATATCCGCCGTTTGCCAGCTGTACCGCCAGTTCGGCTGCGTGACGATGGTGAACTTCGTGATGACGCTTGGATCGCCGCCGACGGCGGCGTCCGAGGGACGGTAGCGCCGGTCTTCGATCGCAAGCTTCCCGGACCGGACAAAGCGGTAATGGAGGTTTTCCGGCCCCTTGTACAAAAGAACGACGTCTTGCGGCTTGCCGTCGGGACCGACGGTGAACTTGTAATAGAGGCAGACATGCGGGCGTCCCGGCGCCCCGCGCGGCCAGTCATAGCCGCGGCCCTCCGCGACGAGCACCGGGCTTGCGCTGGTCCGCGGCGGCAACGTCGCCTCGAAAGCGTCGCATGCCGCCCGCGTCTCCGCAGCGAAAGCCTCCCACTCGTCGCTGAATTCAGCGTTCAGATCGGCGCCGAATAACGCCAGCACGGTTCCGAAAATTGCGCCGGCGAGCTTTCTTATTCTCATTCTCCACCTCGGTGGCGGCGAATTTGAGCGCAAGTTTCGCAGTTTGGCGCGGCTGGCGTCAATGAACGCGAATTCAACCGGGCTAGGCCGCGTTCGAATGCTTCTTGAACTCGACCTTGGAGATCGCCCGGCAGTGCACCTCGTCCGGCCCGTCGGCGAGCCGGAGGGTGCGCAACGACGCATAAGCGCGCGCCAGGCCGAAGTCGGTCGTCACGCCGGCGCCGCCATGCGCCTGAATGGCGTCGTCAAGAACGCGCAAGGCGACGCGCGGCGCGGCGACCTTGATCATGGCGATCTCCGCCTGCGCCGCCTTGTTGCCGACCGTGTCCATCATCCACGCCGCCTTGAGGGTCAGAAGGCGCGCCATTTCGATGTCGATTCGCGCCTCGGCGACGCGCTGCTCCCAGATCGAGTGCTTGTAGATCGGCTTGCCGAACGCTTCGCGCGTCAAGAGGCGCTTCACCATCTTCTCAAGCGCGACCTCCGCCGCGCCGATCGTCCGCATGCAGTGGTGAATGCGTCCCGGTCCGAGCCGGCCTTGCGCGATCTCGAAGCCCCGTCCTTCGCCGAGCAGCATGTTCTCCTTCGGCACACGGACGTTTTCGAGGACGATCTCCATATGGCCGTGCGGCGCGTCGTCGTAGCCAAAGACCGGAAGATGGCGGACGATCTTGACCCCCTTGGCGTTCGCCGGAACGAGGATCATCGACTGCTGGGCGTGCGTCGGCGCGGTTTTGTCGGTCTTGCCCATCACGATGTAAATCTTGCAGCGCGGATCGCCTGCTCCGGACGACCACCATTTGCGGCCGTTGATGACGTAGTCGCCGCCGTCGCGGCGGATGTCGGTTTCAATGTTCGTCGCGTCGGAAGAGGCGACCTGCGGCTCGGTCATCAGGAAAGCGGAGCGGATTTTCCCGTCGAGAAGCGGCTGCAGCCATTCCTCCTGCTGCGCCGGCGTCCCGTACTTCATCAAGACTTCCATATTGCCGGTATCGGGCGCCGCGCAGTTGAAAACCTCGGGCGCGATATGGCAGCGGCCGGTCAGTTCGGCGACAGGCGCATAATCGGCGTTCGAAAGCCCCGGCCCGAATTTCGGATTGGGGTGAAACATGTTCCAGAGGCCCTCGGCCTTGGCCTTGGCTTTCAGTTCCTCGATAATCGGCGGAACTTTCCATCGGCCTTCGGGACCGAAGGCCTGATGCTGGCGCTCATAGATTTCGTCGCCCTCATAGACATGCTTGTCCATGAACGCGCCAACGCGCGCGAGATAGTCGTTGCAGCGGGCGGAATAGGCGAAATCCATGGCGCGGGCTCCTTTTCTGCCGGCATGATAGCTTCGCGCCCGGCGCATGAAAGCTTCAAGCGCAGCATCAGGGCGTTTTCTTCCGCTTTCATTTGAGCGATTGTGGGCGACTTATGCCTGATCGCGCCGCTAATGAAATCGCATCGGCGGTCCTAGCCGAGTTCGCCGACGCGCTTGAGGGCGCGGCGGCAAGACCGGTCATTATCGGCCTTGCCGGCGCTCAAGGCTCCGGCAAGTCGACGGTCGCGCGCCGTCTTGTCCAGCAATTGCGGGAGAAAGGCCGCCGGTCGGCGGCGTTGTCGATCGACGACTTTTATCACAGCCGGTCGGAGCGTCGGCGCATCGCAGCGACGCTGCATCCGCTGTTTGTGACGCGCGGCGCGCCGGGGACGCACGACGCTGCGCTCGCGCTCTCCGTGCTAGACGCTGTTCGCAAGGGAGACGCGACGCCCGCGCCCGCCTTCGACAAGGCGAGGGACGAGCCGCTTCCCAGCAATCAATGGCCGATCATTCCGGCGTCGCTCGACGTGCTCGTCTTCGAGGGCTGGTGCCTCGGAGCGCGCCCCGAGGCGCCGGAGGCGCTTCGCACGCCAATCAACATGCTGGAGCGGGCCTTCGACGCCGACGGCAAATGGCGGCGCGCGGTCAACGACGCCCTCGCCGGCGCCTATCAGGACCTCTTCGCCGCCATCGACGCGCTCGTCTTTCTCCGCGCGCCGTCGTTCGAGATCGTTCGCCGCTGGCGAACGGAACAGGAGCGCGCGCTTGCCTCCTCGCCGCATGCAAGACCTTCGCCCGGGCTCATGACAGCCGAGGAGATCTCATTCTTCATCCAGCATTTCGAGCGCATCACAGTGTGGATGATGAAGGACCTTCCGCAACGCGCGGATCAGACGCTTTATCTCAATGAAAGGCGCCGGATCGTTCAGACGGCGGCGCGCTCGCGCCAGCCGGTTGAAGTACATTGCTGATCCATTCAAGCGCCAGCGCGTCAGCCTGCGCAATATCGCCCGCCTCGAGCGCGCCGAGCGCTTGCGGCTCGACGCGGCTGATGCTTTCGCGGATCATGTCCCGAAAGGACGGGTCACGCTTGGCTTTGATCTGCGCGTCAAGTCCGCTTTCGTACAGTCCCTTGGCGGAAATAGCGGCCGAGGGCGCTAAAAAGTCGACAGGCTTGAACAACGAAATGCAGGGCTGGATCGAGCCGGTGAACGCCGCCCGAGGCGGCGCGCCCAATTGAAGCTTCACAATCATCGAGCCTGTCGAGGCATGCGGTCGGAGGAGCCCGCACGCATGCATGCAGATATCGCGGTTCGAACCGCCCGTAAATCCGTCGCCCGCCGAATGGCGGCGGAGCATGCCGGCGAGCGCTGCAAGCGTCATTGCGCCTGGCGCCGCGGCCGCAGCCGCCATTGACGTCGCGCGCCGGTCGGCGGCGCAGGCAAGTCTTGGCATCGCGAAAGCTTCATGGCGCGCCTTGAAGTCGCCGGCCGCGCCTTTCGAAGCGCGGTCATGGTCCGCGCGAATGGTGTACGTATTCGAGATCGACCACGCGTCATCGACGCGTTTCATCGCCCAGTCGCGCCCGGCGGTCTCAAGGACAATGATCGTATCCGGATCAGCGATAAGGAAACTGTTGTCGTAACGAAAGCGCTTGTCGCGATAGCCGGCGGGACCGCCTTGTCCGTATTTCTCCAGCAAATCCGCAATGGTGCGCGCCGCTTCCGGCGCCGTCGCCGCGCGTTCGAGCGCGAGGCGAACGAGATCCATGCCGAGCAGCGCCTCGCCGCCTCTCAGCACGCTTCTCGAAAACACCGCCTCGTTCCCGACGGCGACGCCGGCGTCGTTGACCCCCATTTCGGCGCCCCACATCCATTGCGGCCTCGAGATGACGGCGGCGCGCCTGTCGGGGACCTGATCGACATCGATATAGGTGCACTTGACGCGCGCGCGGCGATCGCCGCGAACCGCAGGAATAAGTTCGACGCGCTGAACCTCAGCCGGCTCGCGATCGGAATTCTTTGCAAACCATACGGCGCCCGCGCGCTTCAAAGCGAACGTATCGCACATGCGTTATCCGGCCTCCGCGATGCGCAGCCGCGCCAGCATCCGGAAGAGGCGCTCATTGCGCGCCGCCGCCTGCGCGAAATCCCGCTCAATGCGGCGCCCCTTCGCGCGCATCATGCCGACAACCGCTTCCTTTTCGGCGCCGCTCCACGCGCCGATGTCCGGCGCGAGCGACACGATCGGCGCAAGCGCCGTGAACGCCCGCCGTTCCTCAGGCGTGAGACTGTCAATGACGACCCCGAGCTTTTCCGCGACGCCTCGGGCAAGAGCCTTTGCCGCGGACTTGCGGTCGGCGCCGGCCGACGCCAGCGCCCGCGACGTGCAAGCGCTGACCGTCGCGAGCTGCGCTTCCGGGAAGGCGTCGCGCGCGTCAAACCCCGGCAGATCGAGAACAAGATCGCCCTGCGCAAGCGCCTTCAATGTCGCTTTGTCGCTCCGCTCCGCGTTCGGCTTTGCGAGCCGCGCCGCTTCGCGCGCCGCGCGTTTCCGGCGCGCCGCGGCGTCTGGGCGAAATCCCAGACGATAATAGAACCAATAGGCGCCGCTCGCGATCGCTTCCGTGTTGCCCTCGCCGAATTGGTAGCCGTTGACGATGAATCGCTTGACGCCGTAGATCGTCGCAAAAGCCCGCAGCATTTCGACCCACAGATACGACGCTTCGCCGCCGCGAAACGGGTCAAAGATATTGATGCCGGTGTTCGCCTGCCGGTAAAGCGGCGTCACGCCCCCATAGCCGATGGGAACGCCGTTCGAGATCAGGATATAGCCGGTGTTAGTTTCAAGGCTGAGCCTCGAGCTCGGCGCGACGCCGATCACCGCGAGCGCGACCCCCTCGCCAAGATCGCACCAGTAAACCTCGTCGGGGTTCGGATTTGAGATCGCGACAACCTCGCGGCAGCGCGCCGACAGGGCGGCTCGCGCGACGTCGATGACCTCCTTCGCTCGCCGGCGGCCGAGCCTCACAATGCCGGAAAGCGGCTCTGCGATGCGCCGCGCCGGATCGGGCGGAGGCCGACGCAGCGATTTCCGCAAGACGACCGGCGCCTTCGGAAGGATGTTCCGGGTCGTCGACCATTTAGAAGCCTGAAGACGCCATGCGATCGGCGGCTCCGCCATCGACCAGAGTTCGTCCGCTTGCGCCCCGGTCAGCGCCGCGGCGGATTCGTCCATGATCCATTGAAGGTCCGACCGCTTGTCCTTAGGGCGCGCCAGCGCCGTCCAGCCGCGCGCATCGTAATCGCCGCTTTCGAAAGCGTCGATCTCGGCGCGCCGCGCAATTGCGCGCAACACGGCGTCGAACGCAGGCGATTCCTCAAAACGCCGCCAGTCGATCTCGGCCTCGCCGCGCGCTCGCGCCGCGATCCACTTCGCGATAGCATAGGGGAAGACATGTCTCGACGCGGAGCCGGCGACGCCCGAATCGTCGAGCCTCGCCCGCGCCGCCTTCGGCAGGAGCCGGACCCAGACTTGAGTTTTGGCGAGTGCGGCGCGCGCGGCGCGCAAGGATTTGAGGTCGCCCGGAAAAGCGGCGATGAACAGCAGATCTTCGTGAAGGCGCATCAACGCCGCGGCGGTCCGCGGCGGCGCTTTTTCCGCGGCGGCGATAAGAGCCAGTTTTTTTTCCTCCGCGTCCTGATCGTACGCGTTTCGGACGCGCCGAAGCGACGGGCGTCTTGTCGAACTGGCGTTTGCGATTTTCGTCATCCGGCGGCGCTCGCGCGACCTATTCCTCATTTCGACTCGCTGCGTCGCGATCGCGAGGGCGGCGTCGCGCCAGCGGAAAGGGCGGCAGCCATGACTCGCGCCGAACCGTCCACAGTTCATAGGACAGCGCCCCGTGAGGCTTGCGGCAATCGAGGCGGTGACATGATCCGACGCGGTAAAGTCGTCCCGTCGCCGACAGGCGCGCCGCGCCGCAAAGGCATCCGCCGGTTCGTTGGTCCATGCCGCCATTCTCCAAAACGTCGCCTTGCCTAAACGTACCACCGAAATGCGCTGTTTGCGGCGGCCGCCGTCCGGGGGCGAGGCTTGGACGCAATAGGCGAAGGAATGGCGCGCAAGGCGCGCGAAGCCTGCGCACATAGCGGGATTCAAACCCCCGCGCGTCGGCGCGCGCCTTCAAAGGCGAGGGTTCGACCCGCCTTTGCGGCGCGCCGGGCCGTCATTCATATTGAGCGCAAGGAGTGGCGGACAGAGAGGGATTCGAACCCTCGAGACGGTTTCCCGTCTACACGCGTTCCAGGCGTGCGCCTTCGACCACTCGGCCACCTGTCCGTTAACGATGGCGGGCCGAAACTCGCCCGCCGGGCGCGCCTCTCTATACAGCCGGAAAGGGTCTTCGCAAGCGACAGGAACCCAAGCAGAGGATTTGCGCGCCGGCGCGGCGTTCGATATTCTCGGCTGCGTATCGGGGCATCAAGGGTTCGACCGTATGGCGGCGTTTCGCTTCATTTCGTGGATTCTTGTGGCGATCGCGATCGCCCTGCTCGGCGCGGACGCCGTATCGTCGATGGAAGCGGGCGAGCCGGTGATCCGGACATCGGCGGAAGTGCTCGCGCTTATCGGCGTCAATGGGCCGGCCGTCGCGGAGAATTCGCCGGGCGGCCTCGCAAAGGCGATCGGCACCGTTCTCAACCTGCCGCTCTGGGCGGTCGTCGGCCTCATCGGCGTCGTCATGACACTGATCTTCCGCCCGATGGAATAGACGAAAGACGCAGCCTCATGAGACGTCGGATCGCAGTCGCCGCGGCGCCAGATCGTCGGGCGTAATCCTTGGATAGCGCCCGACGATCAGATCATTATTTCAGCGCGCCTTTTCGTGCAAAGCCGGTTTCCACACTCGCGCTCGGCGCGCTCGTCGTCGCGGGCGGCGCTTATGCGCTTGCGAAGTTGAACGCGATGGCGGGCGTCGGCGTCGGCTACATGACCAAGGTTGCGTGTTCGGAAATCTTCCTCGCGGGCCGCGATCCGCAAGTGGTTATTGACGCGGAATTCAACGACATTTCGCCGGTGCTCGACCGCGCGCGTCTGGAGATTGACGCCGAAAGGAAGTCCGTTTCAGGATCGGTTTTGGGGTTTGGACGGTCGAGGGCGGTCTATCGCAACGGTTATGGCTGCACCTTGGCGCGCGGCGGCGAGCCGGAACCCTTGCCGGCGCTTGAGCCGGGCGCCGATAAGCCGCTGGCGGACGCGCGCGCCGGAACGCCTGCGATGGGCGACGATGTCGATTACGCCGCGATCGAGGCGGCGATCGACGCGGCGTTCGCCGACGCGCGCGCGGCGACGCGCGCGCTTCTCGTCGTCAAGGACGGCGCTGTCGTGGCGGAGCGCTACGCCGGCAGATTTTCCGCCGAGACGCCGCTCCTTTCCTGGTCGATGGCGAAAAGCGTCACCGCGACGATGGTCGGCGCGGCGGTCCATGAGGGACTTCTCGATATCGCCGCGCCGGCGCCGGTCGGCGAATGGGCCAACGACAAGGCGCGCGCCGCAATCACCTGGAACAACCTTTTGCAGATGCAGTCCGGTCTTCAGTTCAGCGAAGTCTATGAAGACCCCGGTTCCGACGTTTCAAAGATGCTGTTCCGCGCGCGCGACGCCGGCGTCGTCGCGGCGAAGAAAAAGCTCATCCGCGAGCCGGGGACCTATTGGGACTATTCGAGCGGCACAACCAACCTCATCCAGCGCACGCTGCGCGGGACGCTTGAGGCGAAAGGCGCCGCCTATCACGCCTTCGC
>JACADX010000243.1 GCA_013389125.1 Parvularculaceae bacterium
GCGCCGACCTTGACGCCGGCGATCCGGACTTCGGACCCCGGCGTGACGCCGTCGATGCGCCCGAAGACGGCGGTCAAGGAGTAGGTGCGCGCCGTCAGCGCGCGTCCGCTCGTCTCATAGGCGTAAGCGAGAAAAGCGATCGCCACGGCGAGCACCGCGACCCCGACGATCGACTCGAAGATCTGCCCCTTACCCATGGCGCATCCCTCTACGCGTTTTCCGGCGTCCAGGCTTCATATTCCTCAAACCGGGCTTTTCCGTCGCGAGCCGCGAGCGATCCTGGCGGATGGTAGGCGAGCGGCGTGCCGGTCATGTTCGGCAAATGATCCTTTTCCCAGCCGCGCCGCTTCAAGGGCGAGACCGTCGGCGGATCCTCGAAGGTGTGATGCAGCCAGCCGTGCCAGTCCGGCGGCACGCGGCTCGCCTCGGCGATGCCGTGATAGACGACCCAGCGCCTGATCTGGCCGTTAGGACCGCTCGGGGAGCGCTCCTCAAAATAGCGGTTTCCCTGCTCGTCCTTGCCGACAAGGCGGGCCCGGCGGCGCCAGAGCGTGAAAGAGGTGCCGTAAGTCGTTGAATCCCACCAGGCGAAAAGTTGCTTGAGCATTGAGGCTCTGTTCTTCTTCCGGTTCGTGCCTATATGAATCGGCCGGAATATGGCGCCCGCCGTTCGCCCCGTCCACCGACGCCGCTTGTCGATCCGGCGCAAGCCGAATGGCCCTGAATTCGATGGCGAAACGGCGAAATAGTTCCGTAAAATCAGAGAGTTTTTGCGCCCGAGCGCGACTCTTGAAAGATTGAGGACGAGCGCCGCGGCCGCTAGACTGCGGGCGGCTCCCGAGGAAAATTCCGCCAAATGCGGTTTGAACGACGCTTCACGACCGGAAAGGGCGGTCCCTATTCCGGAATCAGGTTCCGGACGACGGACAGCGAAATCCGTTCGGCCTCGGGCGCCCTGTTGCACGAGGCGCGGGATATCGAGGCGCCGGCGGACTGGAGTCAGACCGCGGTCGACATTCTGGCGCAGAAATATCTGCGCCGAAGCGGCGTTCCGGCGGCGACGAAAAGGGTCCCGGAAAAAGGCGTTCCGGAATTCCTGCAGCGCTCGATGCCGGACGTCGCGGCGCTCGCAAAGCTCCCCGCCGACCAGCGGTTCGGAGCGGAAAAGAGCGCAAGGCAGGTCTTCGACCGGCTCGCTGGCGCATGGGGCTACTGGGGGTGGAAGTCGGGGCTCTTCGTCTCCGCAGACCAGGCGCAGATCTTCGTTGACGAGATGAAGGCGATGCTGGCGCGCCAGATCGGGGCGCCGAACAGCCCGCAATGGTTCAACACGGGCCTTCATTGGGCTTACGGCCTCGAAGGCGAAAGCCACGGGCACTTCTTTGTCGACCCGGACACGAACCGGGTCGTTGAATCCGACAACGCCTATCAGCGCCCGCAGCCTCATGCCTGCTTCATCCAGTCCGTCGACGACAATCTGGTCGGCGAAAACGGCATCATGGACCTTTGGGCCCGCGAGGCGCGCCTTTTCAAATTCGGGTCGGGCGCCGGCACGAATTATTCGGCGCTGCGCGGCGAGGGCGAGCCGCTTTCCGGCGGCGGCAGGAGCTCCGGCCTCTTGAGCTTCCTCAAGGTCGGCGATGCGGCTGCGGGAGCCGTCAAGTCCGGCGGCGTGACGCGGCGCGCGGCGAAAATGGTCGTCGTCGACGGCGACCATCCCGATATCGAGAATTTCATCCGGTGGAAGGCCGTCGAAGAAGAAAAGGTCGCAGCGCTGGTCGCGGGATCGCGCGTGCTTGCGCGCCATTTGCCGAAAATCCTCGCCGCATGCTGGGCGATCGACGGCGACGACCGCTGAAATCCGCGCGTCAACGAAGCGCTGAGGAAAGCGGTGCGCGACGCGAAGAAGGCCGGCGTTCCGGAAGCCTCCTGCCGGCGCGTCATCGAATTCGCCCGCACCGGCGCCAAGGCGATCGCGGTCGACAAATACGATCTTGATTGGGATTCTGAGGCCTATCGCACCGTCGCCGGCCAGAACGCCAACAACTCCGTGCGCCTTACCGACGCCTTCTTCGAGGCGCTTTCCGCGAACGCCGACTGGGCGCTGACGCGCCGATCGGACGGCGCGGTCGCGAAGACGGTCAAGGCGCGCGCCCTCTGGCAGCTTATCGCCGAGACCGCCTGGCGCTGCGCCGATCCCGGCTTGCAGTTTCACGACACGACGAACGCCTGGCATACTTGTCCCGCCGGCGGCGAAATCCGCGCATCCAATCCGTGCTCGGAGTATCTTTTCCTCGACGACACGGCGTGCAATCTCGCCTCGATCAACCTTTTGAAGTTCAAGACCGAGGACGGCTTCGATGTCGCCGGCTTCGAACACGCGTGCCGGCTGTGGACGACGACGCTCGAGATTTCCGTCGCGATGGCGCAATATCCCTCGGCGACCATCGCGCGAAAATCTCACGACTATCGAACGCTTGGCCTCGGTTACGCCAATCTCGGCGCGCTCTTCATGGCGTCGGGCGTTCCTTACGACAGCGCGACGGCGCGCGCGATCGCCGCCGCCGTCACCTCGCTCCTGACGGGCGCCGCCTATCGCGCTTCCGCGGAAATGGCGGGTTCGATCGGCGCCTTTCCCGAATGGCGCGCCAATCGCGACTCCATGCTCAAGGTCATCCGCAACCATCGCCGCGCGGCGGTCGGCACGCGCCAGGGCGGCGCGTTCGAGGGCCTCAAACGCGCGCCGCGAACGCTCGACGCCGCGGCCTGTCCCTGGCCCGCCCTCGCCAAGCGCGCGCAGACGGTCTGGAACGAAGCTTATGAGCTCGGGACGCTTAACGGCTTTCGCAACGCGCAAGTCTCGGCGATCGCGCCGACGGGGACGATCGGCCTCGTCATGGATTGCGACACGACGGGGATCGAGCCGGACTATGCGCTCGTCAAGTTCAAGAAGCTCGCGGGCGGCGGCCAAATCAAGATCATCAACCGCGCCGTGCCGACCGCGCTGAAGACGCTCGGCTACAGCGACCGCGAGATCGCCGAGATCGTCGATTATGTCGTCGGGCGCGGCACGCTCGACGGCGCGCCGGGCGTCTATCCGGAAGCGCTTCGCGAGGAGGGCTTTGCAGACAAGCATCTGAAAGCGCTCGACGAGAGGCTGAAACTCGCCTTCGACATCACCTTCGCCTTCGCGCCCGAAGCGCTTGGCGAGGATTTCTGCCGGCACATTCTCGGTTTTTCCGACGAGCAGATGGGCAACTCGGGCTATCAGACGCTTCGCGATCTCGGATTTTCCGACGAGGACATCCACGCGGCCAATCTTTATTGCGTCGGCGCGATGACGATCGAAGGCGCGCCGCATCTGAAGCTCGAGCATTATTCGGTCTTCGACTGCGCAACCCCGTGCGGACGGATCGGCGAGCGCTCGCTTTCCGTCGATGCGCATCTTGAGATGATGGCCGCCGCGCAGCCTTTCGTCTCCGGCGGCATCTCGAAAACCGTCAACCTTCCGAACCGCGCGACGGTCGCCGCGTGCGGCGAGACTTACCTCAAGGCCTATGAGCTCGGCGTCAAGTCGATCGCGCTTTATCGCGACGGATCGAAACTCTCCCAGCCGCTCGCGGCGACGCTTCTTTCCGCCGAGATGGAGGAGGAGGACGACGAAGATCTCGCCGCGCGAATTGCGGACGCGCCGGCCGCCGAGAAATCCCGGATCGTCGCCGAGCGCATCGTCGAGCGCATAATCGAGCGGACGCCCGGGCGGCGGCGCTTGCCGGACCGGCGCAAGGGCTACATCCAGAAGGCGATCGTCGGCGGCCACAAGGTCTACCTTCACACCGGCGAATTCGACGACGGCGAGCTTGGCGAGATCTTCGTCGACATGCACAAGGAAGGCGCCGCGTTCCGCAGCCTGATGAACAATTTCGCGATCGCCGTCTCGCTCGGCCTCCAGTACGGCGTGCCGCTTGAGGAGTTCGTCGACGCCTATGTCTTCACGCGTTTCGATCCGTCGGGGCCCGTCGAAGGCAACGACCAGATCAAGCACGCGACCTCGATCCTCGACTACATTTTCCGCGAGCTCGCCATTTCCTACTTGGGCCGGTCGGATCTTGCGCATGTCGATCCGTCCGAATCGGCGGTTGACGCGATCGGCAAAGGCGTTTCGCGCGAGAAGGCGCAAGAGGACGCCTCGCGCCTCATTTCGAAGGGATTCTCGCGGTCGACGGTCAGCGAC
>JACADX010000073.1 GCA_013389125.1 Parvularculaceae bacterium
GCGGCGCGCGCGGCGGCGTCAATGATTCTCGGACGGCCGCTGCCTGACGACATCGCGCGTGAAGGCGTTTCGGCGAAGGATCTTGCGGCGGACCGGGCGGGGCTGAGACTCAAGTGAAACGCTACTCCGCCTTGTCGCTCATCGAGCAGGGATTGAGGGGCCAGAAAGGCTGGCCGCCTGCCTGGCGCGCGGCGACGCCGAAGCCGCGCTATGACGTCGTCATCATCGGAGGCGGCGGCCACGGTCTTGCGACGGCGTATTATCTTGCGAAGAACCACCGCGTCACGAACGTCGCCGTCCTCGAGCGCGGCTGGATCGGCGGCGGCAATTCCGGGCGCAACACGACGATCATCCGGTCGAACTATTATTACCCGCAGAGCATCGCGCTGTTCGAACTCGCCTTGACGCTTTACGAAAGGCTGTCGCTCGATCTCAACTTCAACATCATGTTCAGCCAGCGCGGCCTCGTCGTCGCCGGCAACAGCCGACATGACATGGAGACGATTGCGAAACTCATCGGCGCCATGCAGCTGCTCGGCGTTGACGTCGAAGAGTTGAGCGTCGAAGAGGTCCGCAAGGCGGTTCCCGCGCTCGATTGTTCGCCGAATGCCCGATATCCGGTCTGGGGCGGATTTCGCCAGAGGCGCGCCGGCACGGCGCGTCATGACGCCGTCGTGTGGGGATACGCGCGCGCAGCGGATGCGCTCGGCGTCGAAATTATTGAGAATTGCGAGGCGACTGGCTTCGACCGGTCGCCGACAGGCGCCATCAAGGCCGTCGAAACCTCGCACGGACGCATCGCCTGCGACAAGGCGGCGATCGTCGTCGCCGGACATTCGAGCGTTCTTGCCGCCGCGGCCGGTTTTCGCCTTCCGGTGACGAGTTACGCCTTGCAGGCGTTCGTGTCCGAACCGGTGAAACCCGTCCTTGATGTCGTCTGCTGGACGCTGGCGACGGGCGTCTATGTCAGCCAGTCGGACAAGGGCGGCCTTGTTTTCGGCGGCGGTCTCGATCTTTATCCGTCCTACGCCCAGCGCGGCAATCTGCCGATCGCCCAAAGCGTCGTCGGCGCGCTCGCGGAACAGTTTCCGAGCTTCGGGCGCATTCGCCTCCTCCGTCAGTGGGCGGGGATTGTCGACGTCGTCCATGACTCGAGCCCGATTATCGACGAGACGCCTCTTCCCGGCCTCTACATGAATTGCGGATGGGGGACCGGCGGCTTCAAGGCCATTCCGGCGGGCGGATACCTTCTCGCGCATCATATCGCCACGGGCCGGTCGCACGACATCGGCGCGCCTTTTTCGCTCAATCGATTCAGGACCGGCGCGCTTATCGACGAAGCGGCCGGCGCGGGGATTGCGCATTGAGGGTCGCGTCATGCTGCTGATCGAATGTCCCTGGTGAGGCCCGCGCGGCGAACATGAATTCACGTGCGGCGGCGAAAGCCATATCGCGCGACCGCCGCTTTCGTGCAGCGACGTCGAGTGGGCGAATTATCTCTTCTTTCGGATCAATCCGAAGGGCGAGCATTTCGAACGCTGGCGCCACACGCATGGCTGCCGCCTGTGGTTCAACGTCGCGCGCGACACGCGCACGCACGCAATTCGCGCCGTCTACAGGATGGGCGAGGCGCCGCCGAGGGCTGCGCCATGAAGAGCGTCAGGCTTCCGCGCGGCGGCGACGTCAATCGCGACAAGCGCATCTCATTCTCATTCGACGGAAAATCTCTCGAAGGATTTGAGGGCGACACGCTGGCGTCGGCGCTGATCGCGAACGGCGTAGCCGTCGTCGGCCGCTCATTCAAGTATCATCGGCCGCGCGGATTGATGGCGGCGGGCGTCGAAGAGCCGAATGCGCTCGTCTCGATCGGCGCCGGCGCGCGCCGCGAAGTCAATCTTCGCGCGACCGAAGTCGAACTGACGGAAGGGATTTCCGCGCGCGCCGTCAATTGCTGGCCGAACGCGCGCATTGACGTCGGCGCCGTCAATAATCTGATTGCGCAGTTCATCCCGGCGGGCTTTTACTACAAGACCTTCATGCTGCCAGGCTGGCGATTCTATGAGCCGTTCATCCGCCGGGCGGCAGGGCTCGGCAAACCGTCGGATGAACCTGATCCCGACATTTACGACGCGACTTACGCGCACACGGACATTCTGATCGTCGGCACGGGACCGGCGGGGCTCGCCGCAGCGCGCGCCGCCGCCGGCGCCGGCGTTCGCGTCATGCTCGTCGAGCAGGACGCGTTTGCGGGCGGCAGTCTCCGCTGGCAGGGCGGCGAGATCGACGGGCGACCCGCGCGCGACTGGGCGGATGAAGCGACGAGGTCGCTCGCCGCGACGGGCGACATTCGCTTTTTGGCCCGCACGACCGCAGTTGGGTATTTCGATCACAATGAACTTGCGCTTCTCGAACGCCTGCAAAATCGCGCGGCGCGGATGCGCCTGTGGCGCGTGCGCGCAAGGCAGGTGATCCTCGCCGCGGGCGCGATCGAACGGCCGCTCGTGTTTCCAGGCAATGATCGCCCGGGCGTGATGCTGGCGTCCGGCATTCGGCGCTATCTCGGCCAATTCGCCGTGCGCGCCGGCGAGC
>JACADX010000025.1 GCA_013389125.1 Parvularculaceae bacterium
GCAGAAGATTACGGCGCCCGTCAAGATTGGCGGCGCAGCGCGCGGCGAAGCGATCATGCTGACGATCGCGGCTGTCGATGAAGGGATCTTAAGGCTCACAAAATTCGAGTCGCCTGATCCCGCCGCCTACTATTACGGAAAGAAGCGCCTCGGCGTTGACGTCAGAGACGATTACGGCCGCATCCTCGACGCCAATCTTGGGCCTGCGGCCCGCTTCGGCGGCGATCAGCTTGGCGGCGAGGGGCTGACGGTCGTTCCGGTGAAGTCGATCGCGCTCTTTGAAGGGCCGGTGAAAGTCGGCGCTGACGGCGCGGTCAATGTCCCGCTCGACGTGCCGGACTTTAACGGCGAATTGAGGCTGATGGCGGTCGCCTGGAGCGCCGATAAGCTCGGCGCGGCGTCAAAGCCGATGACCGTGCGTGATCCGGTTCCCGCCCTCCTGTCTTTGCCGCGGTTTCTTGGTCCGGACGACAAGGCCCAGGCGACTCTCCTGATCGACAATGTCGACGGCGAGCCCGGCGACTATTCGATCGCGCTTGCCGGCAGCGGGCCGGTGACGACGACGGCGACCGACAAGCGCGCGCTCGCGAAGGCGGCGCAGGCGACGGCGCTCTTCCCGGTGACGGCCGGCGCGGTCGGCGTTGGAAGCGTCGATCTCAGCGTCACGGGTCCCGGCGGATTCAAGGTGTCGCGAAACTACCCGATTGAAGTCCGGACGCCCTATTTCCCCGTGACCGAAGTGACGACGCGTCAGCTGCTCCCTGGGGAGACCTTATCCCTCGACCGATCGCTGGTTGCGAACTACGTGCCGGGTTCAACGGCGGTCAACGTGTCGTTTTCGCGCCTCCGCGGCGTCGATCCGGGCCCTCTCATCGATTCGCTCTACCGATATCCTTACGGCTGCTCCGAGCAGCTGACATCGACGGCGATGCCGCTTCTCTACATCAATGACCTTGGCGGCGAGGCGGGACGGGGGCCCGAATTCGCCGTTCGCCCGCGCGTGCAGGAAGCGGTCAACCAGCTCCTTAATCGTCAGGGGCCTGACGGCGCCTTCGGGCTGTGGCGCGAGGGCGATTCATCGTCGACGGCGTGGCTGGGCGCTTATGTCGTCGACTTCCTCTATCGCGCAAAGGGAGAAGGCTATGGCGTTCCCGATGAGGCGATGAACAAGGCCTACGACGCGCTGGCGCAGATCGCGCGCGTCGATCGATGGGTCTATATCGGCTACCAGATGGAGGCTTACGAAGGTCCGTGGTCGAACGATACGACGGACCAGCTGCGGCGGCGGTCGGCGGCCTATGCGCTCTACGTGCTCGCGCGCGCGGGGCGGGCGGACCTTTCGGATCTCCGCTATTTCCACGACGCGCTCATCGACCAGACGGACAGTCCGCTCGCAAAGGCGCATGTCGGCGCGGCGCTCGCCCTGCTCGGGGACCGCGCGAGGTCGCTCAGCGCCTTCGGAAAGGCGATGCAGGCGATCGGCTATCAGAACACAGGCGACTATTATCAGACCGCGCTGCGCGATGCGGCGGGCGTTCTGGCGCTGCTTGCCGAAGTGCAGAATGCGCCCGGCGTCAATCAGCTTTCGGAACGGTTTGTCCAGCTGATGAAAGAGCCCGAGGCGATGCAGACGCAGGAAAAGGCGTTCGTGCTCCTCGCGACGCAAGCGCTCTTGCGCGCCGCAGGCCCTGTTGAACTGACGCGTGACGGCAAGGCGCTGGCGATGAAGACGCCGGCGCCGCGCTTCGGCCTTGCGAGGGCCGATCTTGAAAAGGGCGCGGCGTTCGGCAACGCCGGCAAGGGACCGCTGTTCGCGTCCGTTTCGGTTTACGGATCGCCGACGTCCGCGCCGCCGGCGGCGTCTGAGGGCTTTACCCTGACGAAGCGCCTTGCAACGCGCGACGGTCGCCCCGCCGATCCGTCCGCAATCCGCCAAAACGATCGTCTCGTCGTCGTCATAACGGCCGGCGCAACGTCGGATCGGCTTCATCCTGCGATCCTCGCCGATCTTTTGCCCGCGGGCTTTGAAATCGAGGCGATCCTGACGCCGGAAGACGGCGCGCAGGAGGGAACGTCAGGTCCTTATAAGTGGATCGGACCGATTTCCTGGAGCAAGGTGCAGGAGGCGCGCGACGATCGGTTCGTCGCCGCGATCGACATCTACTCGAGCAAGGATTCGCACACGCTCGCCTATCTCGTTCGGGCGGTGACGCCCGGCGAATATGTGTTCCCGGGCGCCGTCATCGAAGACATGTACCGTCCGGGCGTCTTCGCGCGCACGGCGACATCGAAGATCCGGATCGCGCCGGCGCAGTAGGATGAGCGCGATGCGATTCATCGCTCCGAGCATATCCTGGCTGCGAGAGCGGCGCTGGCGGCGACCCTTCGCCATCGCCGCGGCGGTCGCTGCGTTCCTGATCGCGGGGGATCTGCTCTTTCCGCCGCCGATCAGCCGCGCCGATGAGGTGAGCGCGATCGTCGCCGACCGTAACGGCTACTGGCTGCACGCCTTCGCAACCAAGGACGGCCGCTGGCGCTTCAGCGCCGATCTTGACGCGATTGATCCCGTGTTTGTCGAGGAGCTGATCGCGATCGAGGACAAGCGCTTCTGGTCGCATTGGGGCGTTGATCC
>JACADX010000186.1 GCA_013389125.1 Parvularculaceae bacterium
CCGCGCGTCTATTTCGAGGAATGGGACGAGCCGATGATCTCTGCGATCGGCTGGGTGTCGGAACTCATTGAAATCGCCGGCGGCGAAAACGTCTTCGCGGACCGCGCCTTCGCGCAGGCCGCAAGGGATCGCATTATCACGGCGGAAGAGGTTGTTGCGGCGGCGCCCGACATCATCATCGGCTCCTGGTGCGGCAAGGGGTTCAAGACGGAAAAGGTCGCCGCGCGACCGGGGTGGGATAAAATTCCGGCAGTGAAGAACCGCCGCCTCTACGAGATCAAGTCGTCGATCATCCTGCAGCCGGGCCCCGCGGCGCTGACCGACGGGCTCGAAGCGCTCGCGGAAATCATCTTGAATTAAAAGGAGTGAGGTTGTCGGATGGCGAAGGGGAAGGTCGCCGCCGTCCTCCGCCTCAAAGGCTACCGTTCCCGTCCTTTCCTGCAACTGTCGCGCGGAATTTGCGAGGAAGATGTCGATTTGGGGCAAGCTCGTTCGTCGCCGGAATAGGACGGCAATGCGGCCGCCCCCGAAAAGGAGAAAGCCAATGCGGGTCATGGTGTTCATTAAAGCCACCGAAGAGAGCGAAAAGGGCCTTGCGCCGACGCCGGAGGCGCTCGAGGCGTTCGCGGCGATGGACGCTTTCACGGAGGAACTCGTCAAAGCCGGCGTCTTTGTCGCCGCCGCCGGCCTGAAGCCGAGCGCTGAAGGTAAGCGCATCGCCTTCGAAGGGGCCAGGCGCACGGTCATAGACGGACCTTTCGCCGAGGCGCGCGAGCTCATCGCGGGCTTCTCGATCTGGGAGGTCAAGGACATGGACGAGGCGATCGCCTGGGCGAGACGCTGCCCCAACCCTTCGCCGGGCAGGAGCGAGATCGAGATCCGGCCGTTTTTCGAAGCCTCTGACCTCGAAGGGTTTGTAACGCCCGAGGAGCTAGCAACGCCGCGCGACGGGATGCGCGGCAAGCTCGGCGTCGCCTGATCTTGCCTCCCTCGCGGCCCTGACAGAAAAGAAGGGGTGATCGCGGACAAGACGCAAACCCAAAGCAACACGCATCGGGCGATCGAGGCGACCTTCCGCATTGAACGGGCAAGGCTCATCGCGGGCCTTGCCCGGATGGTGCGCAATATCGATCGCGCCGAAGAACTCGCGCAAGACGCGCTGGTCGCTGCGCTTGCCGAATGGCCGCAGAGCGGCATTCCGGAAAATCCCGGCGCATGGCTGATGACGACCGGCAAACGCCGCGCCATTGACGCCATCCGGCAGGGCAAGATGCGCGAACGCAAGCACGCGGAGATCGCGCAAGAGCTCGACGAGGCGTCTGACGACGCGACGCGAGCGATTGAAGCGGCCATGGACGACGATCTCGGCGACGAGCTCCTCGGCCTCATTTTCACAGCCTGCCACCCGGTCTTGTCGCCCGACGCTCGCGCCGCGCTCACCTTGCGCGTCGTCGGCGGCTTGACGACGGACGAAATCGCCCGCGCTTTCCTGTCAAGCGAGGCGACGATCGCCCAGCGTATCGTCCGTGCAAAGAAGACGATTGCAAAGGCCGGATTGACTTTCGAGGTTCCGCGGGGGCTAGAACGCGCAGCGCGCCTCTCCTCGGCGCTCGAGGTTATTTACCTCATATTCAATGAAGCCTACGCGGCGACGGCGGGCGACGACCTTGTCCGGCCGCCCCTCGCTATGGAAGCGCTGCGGCTCGGCCGCATGCTCGCGGGCCTGACGCCGGAGGATGCGGAAGTCTTCGGACTGCTGGCGCTCATGGAAATTCAGGCCTCGCGTTTGCAGGCGCGCATCGGACCGGGCGGCGCTCTCCTTACGCTGATCGAACAGGATCGCGCGCGCTGGGATCACTTGCTGATCCGCCGGGGCCTTGATGCGCTCGCCCGCGCCGAAGCGCTGGCTGAGAAATCGGGCGTAAGCGACGGTCCTTATGCGCTCCAAGCCGCGATCGCCGCCTGCCACGCCCGCGCCCGAAAGGCCGCCGACACTGACTGGCCGCGCATCGCCGCGCTTTATGACCGGCTGCGCGCCGTCGCGCCCTCGCCCGTCGTCGATCTCAATCGCGCAATCGCTCACAGCATGGCGTTCGGGCCCGAAGCAGGCCTTCAACTCGCGGATGAAATCGCCGACGCCGCCGCGCTGCGCAATTACGCGCCCTTGCCGGCGGCGCGGGGCGACTTCCTGTTCCGGGCCGGGCGCCTCGCCGAGGCGCGCGCCGAATTCAAGGCTGCGGCCGCGCTTACCCGCAACATGCGGGAAAGGGCTTTTCTCCTTTCGCGGGCGGACGCCTGCGACTGCGAGCGCTGAATGCCGTTTGCGATCCGCAATTATCCGCCCCGGAAACTCCGCATGTGAAACGCCGCCTGATCCGGCCCGTAGCGATACTCCGCGCCAATTGGACAGGCGCGGCGTGAAAGGCAGCCTGACATGCAGGAGGCTCCCGCCAGCCGGCGCAGATGCGCGCCGCAGGCGCTGACGTTGAACGCGCCCGTTCCGTCAAACGCGCTGACCGGACACGCCGAAAGGCATGGTTTTTCAACGCAGGAATCGCAGGCTCGCGGACGATCGTCGCGCGGAGGAAGATCAAGCTTTTCCTTGAATGCGAGCGCCCCTCGCCATGAATGCCAAAGTCCGTAATCGGGATGAATGAGCATCCCCATTGCTGACGGATAAACCGGCTCCGCCTTTTGCGCCCAGCGAATGAACGGCATGAACGGCGCGGTGAACGGAAATAGCGGCGCCGCGCCGAGATCGCGCGCGAGCCCGGAAACGACGCGATAAGACCAGCGGTCGAGCGGATGCGCGCGCCCGTCGCGATATTCGGGCGAAACGGCGAAGCTTTCCCAATGCCCTGAGCCGAGGAACCCGAGCATGACGATCGTTTGGGCGGAAAGGCCCGTCGGCAGGTCCTCCGTATCGGGATGAAAGACGCCGCGAAAGGCGAGGCCCGCGGCCTCGACGGCGGCGCGGATTTCGGGAATGGTCTTCACTCGAAACTGCCTCGCCTTCCGCGCGCGCCGGCGCGAAGCCGGCTCACATGTTCCTGCGGTATTTCCCGCCGACCTCGAAGAGCGCGTCGGTGATCTCGCCGAGCGAACAATAGCGCACGGCGTCCATCAACACGGCGAACACGTTCTCGTCGCGGACGACGGCGTCCTTAAGGCGCTGGCGCGCTGCCTTCGATTCCGCCGGATTGCGATTCTGGAAGTCGCGGAGGCGTCTGATCTGGCTGTCTTTCTCTTGCGACGTCGAGCGCTGCAAAGGCGGCGTCGGCGGAACCGGCGCATCAGGATTGACGAACGTATTGACGCCGATCAGCGGCAAGGAGCCGTCATGCTTCTTGTGCTCGTAATAAAGGCTTTCCTCCTGGATCTTGCCGCGCTGATAGCCCGTCTCCATCGCGCCCAAAACCCCGCCGCGATCGGCGATCCGCTCGAACTCTTTAAGGACCGCCTCCTCGACGAGGTCAGTCAGCTCATCGATTATGAACGCGCCCTGATTGGGGTTTTCGTTCTGCGCAAGGCCCCATTCCCGGTTGATGATCATCTGGATCGCCATGGCGCGGCGGACGGAATGCTCCGTCGGCGTCGTATAGGCCTCGTCATAGGCGTTGGTGTGCAGCGAATTGCAGTTGTCGTAGATCGCGATCAGGGCCTGCAATGTCGTCCTGATGTCGTTGAAGTCCATCTCCTGGGCGTGGAGCGAGCGGCCAGACGTCTGGACGTGATATTTCAGTTTCTGCGAGCGTTCGTTCGCGCCGTATTTCTCCCGCATCGCAATCGCCCAGATGCGCCGCGCGACGCGGCCGAGGACCGAATATTCCGGGTCCATGCCGTTCGAGAAGAAGTAGGAAAGGTTCGGCGCGAAATCGTCGATCTTCATGCCGCGCGCGAGATAGGATTCGACGAAGGTGAAACCGTTCGACAAGGTGAAGGCGAGCTGCGAGATCGGGTTCGCGCCGGCTTCGGCGATGTGGTAGCCGGAGATCGACACGGAATAGAAGTTCCTGACGCGATGGTCGACGAAATATTCCTGGATGTCGCCCATCACCTTCAGCGAGAATTCGGTCGAGAAGATGCAGGTGTTCTGGCCCTGGTCCTCCTTCAAAATGTCCGCCTGCACCGTGCCGCGCACGGTTTCGAGCGCCCAGGCCCTGATCTTGTTCGCTTCGTCCTCGGTCGGATGGCGCCCGTTTTCGCGCTCGAATTTTTGAAGCTGCTGATCAATCGCGGTGTTCAAAAACATCGCGAGGATCGTCGGCGCCGGGCCGTTGATCGTCATCGAGACCGACGTCGACGGGGAACAGAGATCAAAGCCGTCAAAGAGGGCCTTCATGTCGTCGAGCGTCGCCACGGAGACGCCGGAATTGCCGATCTTGCCGTAAATGTCGGGGCGCTCGTTCGGATCGAAGCCGTAGAGCGTCACCGAGTCGAAGGCGGTCGAGAGGCGCTTTGCTTCCGAGTCCTTTGACAGGAACTTGAACCGCGCATTCGTCCGGAACGGGTCGCCTTCGCCCGCGAACATGCGCGTCGGGTCTTCGTTCTCGCGCTTGAAGGCGAATACGCCGGCGGTGTAGGGGAAGGACCCGGGCACGTTCTCGCGCAGCTGCCAGCGCAGGATCTCGCCCGCGTCCTCGAACCTGGGCAGCGCCACCTTGGGCACCTTGGTGCCCGA
>JACADX010000187.1 GCA_013389125.1 Parvularculaceae bacterium
CGAAGAGCAATCCGCCAAGGCGACGCTTGATTCCCCGCTCAACTGGAGCGTCAACATGCGCCAGTCCAAAACGCCGCTGTTCCTGCAGCGGCTGCAAAAGTCTTATTGGTTCTAAAGGGGCGGGCGACCGGACCGTCGCCTCCGACGATGGCAGGACGATCCGCTGGCGCAAGGGGAGGAACGCCGCGACTCCTCTCCGGCGGGAATCCGCAAATCGCCAAGGGCTTTGGCGACGCGCCCGTCGAGGCCTACCTTTCCGCGATGCCGGGATGGAAACAGGACGTCGGACGCCGTCTCGACGCGCTCATGGGCGCTGCATGCCCTGGCGTCAGAAGGGCGGTCAAATGGAATTCGCCCTTCTACGGCGCGAAAAACGAGACCTGGTTTTTGAGTTTCCATTGCTATTCGCAATATATCAAAGTCGCCTTCTTCGAAGGCGCTTCGCTCAGTCCCATGCCGCCTGGCCTTTCGAAACAGAAATGCGTGCGCTGTCTCGACCTTCGCGAGAACGATGCTCTTAATGAGATGCAGTTTTGCGACTGGGTGAAACAGGCGAATCGGCTGCCGGGCATCCGCATGTAAGCAGCGTCGGCGAATGCCGAATTGAACTTCGATTTAAACGGCAATGGTGAAACTTTACGGCCATCCGTTTGCGGCCTACTGCTGGAAGGCTCTGATCGCGCTATATGAGCGCGGCGTTTCTTTCACGTTTTTGATGGTCGACGCCGAGCATCCCGAAAATCTCGAGGCCGTGCGGCGTCTTGGACCGGCTGGCCAGTTTCCGGCGCTCGTGGATGGACAGCGCACGGTGATTGAGTCGGCGGCTATCATCGAATATCTCGACCTTTATCACGGCGACGCGCCGCCGATGACGCCACGAGACCCACGCGCGGCAATCGAGGCGCGCCAGATGGACAGCGTTTTCGACGATTATCTGATGGCGCCATTGTCGCGCATGGTCTTCAACGCGCTTCGAGACGAGGAATTGCGCGATCCCCTTGCGGAAGCAGAGGCCGGCGGCGCACTCGATCGCGCCTATGCGTGGCTCGAACAGTGGATGGCCGGGAGGACATGGGCGGCGAACGATGCGTTCGGACTTGCCGATTGCGCAGGGGCTCTGGCGCTTTTTTACGCGCATTGGGGGCGCCCGATTCCGCAGGAGCATGCGGCGCTTCACGCGTACCGCGCGCGACTGCTCGTGCGTCCTTCAGTTGCGCGCGTTGTCGATGAGGCGCGGCCATGGCGGGCGAATTTTCCGCTCAAGCGGTTCGCGGCGGACTGAAGGGAGAATGGGCGTGAAAATACCGAAATCGCGCGCGATGGCGTCAAGAAAAGGCGCCTCTTCGGATCGCGACGGCGCAAGAACCAAGTCAGATGTCGATTGGCGCCAAGAGACGCTCGCGCGCATTCGCACGCTCATTCGAGAAGCCGACCCTCAGGTCATCGAAGAGGTCAAATGGAGAAAGCCGTCCAACGCGATGCAGGGCGTTCCCGTCTGGTCGCGCGACGGAATCATCTGCACAGGCGAGACCTACAAGGACAAGGTAAAGCTCACATTCGCCAAGGGGGCCGCGCTCAATGACCCTTTGGGCCTGTTCAATGCGAGCCTTGACGGCGGCGTCAGGCGCGCCATCGATATTCGAGAAGGCGAGAGAATTGATGGCAAAGCCCTTGTCGCGCTCATTCGCGCCGCCGCGGCGCTAAACGCGAAATCCGTCAAGAAAGCAAAAGCTGCTCTTTGACCGCCCGCGCGGCCGCGTCGAAGGCTCCGTTCACATAGGCGAAGGCGCTCGAATCCGAATTTGCGATTGAAATGCGGCCGATTTGTTCCCGCGCTGCAAGGTGCGGACCATTTTCAGGAGACCAGTCAGCCCCATCGAACAGCTCGTTATATTCATAGGCGTAGCCATGCGGCCAGCGATTGACCGTAATTCCAGCAACAGTTTTTTCCGCGTCAAATCCGAACGCCGACAATGCGCCGGTCAACTGCCCGACGATCGCGGTTTCGAAATCCTCAAACGACAGCGTATAAAGGCTGTGACGCCCCGCCCGGTGCTGGTCTTTTTCGTTCAAGCCGAGTCCCGGCGCGATCGGCACGTGATGGAGATGAAGCAGGATCGGCTCGTCTGGCGAGGCCGAGAACCGGTAATCGCCCATGCTGACTGGAAAATCGAGCGCTGCGAGATCGCAAAAGCTTGACGGCGCATAAAGGCGATGAAATCCGGCCTTTTCAAATGCGCGCCAGTTGCGCAATGCGACATTGACGTAAACGAGCGGAATTTTGGTGAAGAAGCGAACGGCTTCGGCCTGCGCTGTGGGCATTTCCAGGCAGATGTGCGGCGCCATAGCCATGTAGCCCGCCATAATTGCGTGCCGGCCCCGCACCCGATGCGCTATTCCTTCCTTCACATAAACAACGTCGACGGACCTTCCTGTCGGCGAATGGCGCATCTCGACGGCTGTCGCGCCAAGTCTTATTCGCGTCGGCGCGCCATGCGCATCCAGGCGGCCGTAATCAACCGCCGCAAGAACGATATCCTCCATTGTCGAGCCGCTGACGGCGTCCGGAATCAGTTTCCGGACTAGTAGCCGCGCGAGCGACGCATTTCCGTCGGGAAAATGGAAAATGTAGGGCTCCTCGAAATCATGGGAATTATCGATGAGGTCCCCGACGCCGAGACCGTCCGTGCCCGGCATTCCCCATCGGGACGCTTCAAGCGCGGAAAGGACATCCCATCCGCAGCCCCAAAGGCCTAGGGGAATGCGCCTCAGGAGCGTGACGATCTCGTCCGTCGCCGGGGTGTGACGCTTGAGGAAATCCTCATAGCTGACGGATCTCAAATAGGCGACCTTCTCCTCAGCCGATTTCCCGTCGAGATAGTCGCGGCCCTCGAAGACAAGCGTTTTCAGGACTGACTTTGTTTGCGGCTGGAGCGGCAGCGCCTTCAGCGCGCGATCGACCGTCTTCTTTCGCGGCGCATTTGACCAATAGGGGAAGGGCAGGTCGCTCAGCGCGTCGGCGCCGTAGGTCTTTTGATCGAGATAGAGTCCGGCGCGCATCCCGCGCTTTTCATAGAATTGCTGATCGAAGTAATCATAGAATCTCGATACATCGACGCCGAGCGACTTGAGGATCTCCTTCGAGTCCGGCGAGTAGCTCGACGGTCCGTCGATCGATTGGCTGCCGCCATAGCCGATGAGCTTTCGCCCGTCGACGTCGAATTCGTTGCGCCGTGCATGTCCGCCGAAATCGTCATGATTATCGAGGATCAAAATGCGCGCGCTTTCGCCCGCCGCAGCGCGGAAAAGGTGCGCGGCGGCTAATCCTGAAAGGCCGGCGCCGACGACGACGAGATCGTAAAGACTATCGGTAAGCGCCGAGGGCCGCGCCCATTTTCGTCCTTCCCAGGCGAGCGCATGCGCGACTTCGAATGCGCCGGCATGTGACCCGCGAAGCCCTGCCAATCCCGGGGGATACGCATGCGGCGCGTTGGCAGCAGACATCGCCGCGGCGGGCGAGAGCGCGCCGGCCGCGACCGAAAGCGCGACCCCGTTTAGGAAGTCCCGCCGCGTGATGTCCGACTTCAGCCATCCCATCGTCTGTCCTCCTCAGCGCCCCGTCACCCTATCTGAACTGCGATGCGTTGCGCGACCCCTTGACCAACGTCATGCCAAAGGGGAATCGTCGCTGCCAATCGACAGGATGGCGGCCGTCAGGCCCGATTGACGTCTGACAACCGCCGCGGACGCAAGTTGTTGCAGCGCCTCCCTTGGCAAAACAAGGCGGATCGGCATTATCCGCGCTGATGACCCCCAAGGAACGCGCCCGGGAAAACTTCAAACGCGCCCTCGTGCAGACGACGCGCGCTCTGTCGGCGCTGCCGGAGGTCGAAGTGTCGTTCGGCGGCGAACACTCAACCGTTTCCGGCCGCCAGGCGAAAATTCCCCTTCCGGCGCGCGTCATTGATCGCGACGCAGCAATGGTGGCGCGAGGCGAGGCCGATGCAGCGGCGTTAAGACTTGCGCATCACGACGCCCGCAAATTCGCGCGCGACATGCCGAAATCTCCGGCGGCGCAGGCTGTCTATCGCGCGCTCGAAGACGCGCGCATTGAAGCGATCGGCGCGCGCGCGCTCAAAGGCGTCGGCGACAATCTCGCCGCCGCGCTTGGCAAGGCGATCGCCGACCGGCGGTTCGACCGCCTCGACCCGGAATCGTCAGCGCCGCTTCCAGACGTCGCGGCGTTATTGCTGCGGCAGCGACTGACGGGCCGCTCACATCCGCCGGCGGCGGCGGCGATGGTGGCGACGAAGGGGGGCGAGATTGAATCGCTCGCCGGCTCCTCGCTTGATGCGCTCGCGGCGACGGCGGACCTACATGATAAGGCCGCGTTCGCGCGCCTTGCGAGGAACGTGATCCGCGACTTGCATCTCGACGATGAGGCCGGCGACGAGAAAGGCGATGAACGCGCCGAGGCCGATGACGAGCAGCGGTCTGAAGACGACAGCGCGGCGCAAACTGAAGATGACGGCGCCGCTGATCCG
>JACADX010000114.1 GCA_013389125.1 Parvularculaceae bacterium
AACGCTTCCTGACCGGATGGACAGACCTTGCGCGGCGCGCGGGGGTGATCGTGATCGTCCTTATGACCGTCGCCGTGATTGCGGCGGGCTGGTACGCCGCGACCAACCTCAAGGTGAACACCGACACGAGCGCCATGCTCGACCCCGCGCTCGACTTCCAGGTCCGGGCGAAAGAGCTGCGGGAAGCCTTCCCTGAGGTGAAAAACGACATCGCCGTGATTGTGCGCGCGCCGACGCTTGATGAGGCGGACGCTTTCGCCGCCGCGCTCAGAAAGCGCGCGCTCGAACGACCGGAAATTTTTGACGGCGTCTTCGCCCCGTCTGCGGAGCCGTTCTTCCGCAGCAACGGCCTGCTCTACCTCGAGACCGATGCGCTTGAGAGCCGGCTTACGCAGATGTCGAAGGCGTCGGGCCTCTTTGAGACGCTGATCAAGGCGCCGACGGCGGGTCAGCTCTTCGCAACGCTCGCTGAAAACGACGAACTCGCGGAGCGGTCCGATCTCGGGCGCGATACGCTTTCGCGCATTTACGGCGAGCTCGCCGAGGTCATCGAAGCGAGCGGCAGGGGAGAGACGCGCCCGTTTTCGTGGATGGGGGCGCTTGCAACGGACGCGGAGCCCGCCGGCGGCCATGTCCGCATGGTCTATGTGACGCCGAAACTCGACTTCAGCCGATTGCAGCCGGCAAAGCCCGCGCTGACGGAGCTAAAGTCCGAAATCGCCGACATCGAAAAGGCGTTCGACAACCGCATCGAAACCTTCATCACCGGCGATCCGGCGCTCAGGGCCGACGAACTCGCCGCCGTGACGACCGGTATCGAGATTTCCTTCCTCATCTCGTTCCTTTCGGTCGCGACGCTGCTCCTCATTTGCTTCCGCTCGGCGTTCCTTTCGATTGTGACGAGCCTTGCGCTCATCATGACGATCGTTTTTACGGCGGCGTTCGCGGCGTCGACGATCGGCGAACTCAATCTCGTCTCCGTGGCGTTTACGGTGCTTCTCGTCGGTCTCGGCATCGACTATGCGATTCACCTCCTCCTGCATTTCCAGGAGCGGCGCAGCAATGACCAGCCGTTGCCGGAAGCCTTGCGCGGCGCGGTCCACGACGTCGGCGCAGGCCTCGTGCTGGCGACCTTGACGACGATGCTCGGATTCTTCGCCTTCGTTCCGACGGCGTTTGAAGGCATAGCGCAGCTCGGCGTAATCGCCGGGGTCGGCGTTCTGATCGCGCTGATTGTCACCTTGACCTTCATCCCCGCGGCGCTCGGCGTCGGCGGCGGCGAGGGGAGGAAATTCAGGAAGCGCAAATCAAGACGCGGCGTCATCGAGGCGCTGTCGACGCCGCTCGCGCTCATCACCGTCATCGCCGGCGGCGCGGCGCTGTTCGTCCTGCCGCAATCGATATTTGACGCCGATCCGATGAGCCTTCGCGATCCGAAGGCGCCTTCGGTCGTCGGCTTCAACCTTCTTTTCAATGACAAGGATACGGTCCCTTACCGCCTGACGCTCATCGCCGCGAGCGAAGAAGAAGCGGTCGCCGCCGAGGCGAAAGCGCGCGCGATCGACCTCGTCGGCGGCGTCCGCGCGCTCCCGGATTTCATTCCGGACAATCAGGACGACAAGCTCGACCTTATCGATTACGCGTCGGGGCCGCTCGTTTTCGCGCTCGACGCGACCGAGGACAAAAGCGCGGCGCCTTCCGCGGCGGAAGCGGCTGCGGCGCTGAAGGCGCGCCTTGAGACGGCCTATCCGGAAGGAACGTCGGCGCGCCGCCTCGCTACGGCGCTCGGCGCGATCGCGACGGACGCCGGCGCGCTTGCGAAGGCCGAGGCGAACATCTTCGCCTATTGGCCGTCGCTCGTCGCGCTCCTTCGCGAGCAGTTCAATGTCGGCTATGTCGACATCGCCGCGCTCCCCGACGCCTTGAAGCGGCGCTATCTTTCCGCCGACGGAAAATGGCGCGTCGACATCCTGCCGAAGGAGGATGTGCGCGACCCGGCGAAGCTGAAGGCTTTCGTCAACGCCGTTGAAGCGGAATTTCCGACCGTCGCCGGCGGGGCCATTCAGACGCTAAAAGCCGGCGAAACGATCTCCGCGTCGATGATTGAGGCTTCCGCGATCGCGCTCGGCGTCATCGCGCTGCTCCTCCTCGTTCTCTTGCGTCGCCTCGATGAAGTGCTTTTGATGCTTTTCCCGCTCGCGCTCGCCGCCGTGCTGACCGCGGCGGCGGGGGTCCTCCTCGACATTCCGTTCAACTACGCGAACGTCATCGTCCTGCCGCTCCTCCTCGGCATCGGCATCGACAGCGGCATTCATCTCGTTATGCGCCGCCACCATATCGACCATGAACACGACACGGTCTTCGGCGCGTCGACGCCGCGCGCCGTCGTTTTCGCTGCGCTGACGACGATCGCCTCCTTCGGCAGCCTGATGCTTTCGCCGCACCGGGGCACGGCGAGCATGGGCGAACTTCTGTCAATCGCCATCGGCTTCACGCTGCTTTGCACGCTGATCGTGCTGCCTGTCGCCTTCCGCCTGTTTGGGGGTCGAAAACCCGGTTAAGAAAAGGCGAATCACGGGAATTTGTCGCGAGCGCGCTTAATTCCCGCCGCAATTCGTCTCTATGTCGCGCCGGCCAAGGTTCGAAATCGTCAAGTTCAAGATCGTCAAGGTCGAGATCGTCAGGGGATCGAAAATGAAAAAGCTGCTCGCCGCCATCGCCGTCAGCCTATTCGCCGTCGCAGCGCCGGCGCAAGGCGCGGAACCCGCCGCGGACGAACCGGCCGCGTCGATTGACGACGCCGTCGCGTTCGCCAAGGACCTGACCGACAAGGCGACCGCCGCCCTCACCTCGAACAAGACCGAGGCCGAACAGCTCAAGGACTTTCAGGCGGTCCTTGCCGAAGGCCTCGCCCTCGACGTCATCGGCAAGTTCATGATCGGCGACGTCCGAAAGTCGATGTCCGAAGCGCAAATTGCGCGCTACGACGCAGCTTTCCCGAATTACCTCACCCGTCTTTACGCCGACCAGTTCGCCGACATCGTCGGCCGGCCGCTGACCGTCATCGACGCCAAGGCGCTCGGCGCCAGGGACGCCATCGTCAGGACGCAGTTCAAGCGGAACGAGGGCGCGCCGATCAACGTCGACTGGCGCATTCGCAGACTCCGGACCGGCGATCAAAAGGCCATCGACATTATCGTCGGCGGCGTTTCGATCATGCTCGTAAAACGCGAAGAGTTTTC
>JACADX010000244.1 GCA_013389125.1 Parvularculaceae bacterium
AATATGGCGAGGGCGACTTCGCTTTCGATTACGCGAAGTCGCGCGTCGGCGCCCTTGCTGGCCGGACTGAAGTGTCGGCGCAGATTACCAGCGCTTTAAATGGCTCGGCTGGCGCGGTCGGAACGATTACGAGCGAAAGTGCTCAGCTACGACTCGGCGACCGTTTGCTGACGCCGATAGCGGTCAAGCGCCGGACGTTTGTGGCGCAGTCGCCTGACGCCATCCTGTCGGCCGAATTGGCGACGACAAATGGAACTCCGCGCGGCACCATTCTGATGATTTATGGATCAGGCCCGGCGCCGAAGGAGGCTTTCGACCTTTGGGCGTTCTGGTTCCTTGCTCAAGGATTTGGCGTGCTCACCTATGACAAGCGCGGTTCGGGTCGCTCAACAGGCGACTGGCGCATCTCGGGACTCGAAGCGCTGGCGGCGGACGCCAAGGCGGTCCTGCACGCTGCGCGCTCATACCTGCCGACTGCGCCAATCATCGGTTGGGGTGCGAGTCAGGCGGGGTGGATCCTGCCGCAGCTCAGCGCCGCTGGCCTTCTCGACGTCGTCATCATGCATGCGGGGTCAGCGATGCGCCCGCGCGAACAGATCCTCGCCCAGGTCGATGCGGAATTGCGCGCATACGGTTTTCCAGAAGACGAGATCGCACGCGCAAGCGCGTATTACGCGCTCGATATCGACGTGTCATGCGGCGAACGGCCTTGGGAGGACATCGACGCCGCTTACAAGGCTGCGGCCGACGCCGGCGCCGAATGGCTGCTTGCGCCGCCCGCGGCGAAAGATGCGCCCGAACGCACCATGATCCGCCTCATGGCCGACTTCGATCCGCAGCCCTACTGGGCGGCGAGCAATGCGCGGGTCCTCGCCCTCTTCGGGGGAAGGGATTGGATTGTGCCGGCGGAACCCAACCTCGCCGCGCTCAAGAATATGGTTCGCCCGGAGCTTGAATTTCAGACTCAGATCCTTCCGCAAGCGAACCATTTGATGTTCACATCCGAAACCGGCCTTCGCGACGAGTATCCAACGCGGTCACAACTTGATCCGAGTTACTTTGCGGCGATCGAAAAATGGCTTCGTCGTCGTTGAAGGAAGTTTGTCGGTCAGCGAACGGCGCTCAGCAAGGATCGCGCGCGATTCTCCAGTTCAAGCCGAGCGTCTTGATGAGGTTTGCCTCGTGCGACAGCGGTGATGCCTTGCACGAAGTCGAAGACGCTGGCGGGCGGGCGGCCTTCCTCGGCGAGGACGGTCTCGATGATGGTCGCGGTCTCGGCTTTCGAGAAGCCGCGCTTTCTTAAGTAATCGCTGCGGTCGTCGTCGTTGCGGGCGACGATCCGCTCGCGCGCCGCCTTGATGCCGTTGATGAAGGGCATGGGCGATGATTCGGCGAAGCGCGTCAGCGCGGGCGCGGCTTCTCGCGCGAAGCGATCCGATGCGTATTTCGAGTGGCGGATGACGATCTCCTGAAAATCCTCGACGCCCCAGAGGTTGCGATTCTGACAGACGGCTCCGAGATAGAAGGAGGCAAGGCCCAGCGTCTTCGCGCCGACCTCGGAATTCCAGCAGTAGAAGCCGCGGAAAAAATAATCGGGCGAGCCGTCGGGCAACTTGCCGGCTTCGATCGGGTTCAGATCATCAACGAGGAAAATGAACACGTCGCGGTCAGAGGCGTAGAGCGTCGTCGACTTCCGGCTGACGGCGGCGTTGGGATTGTAGACGCCGGTCGACCAGTCGAGGACGCCAGGGATTTTCCAGCGCGTGTCGCCGACGCCGTCACCGGCGATCTTCATCACCGCCGAGACGAGCTCGTGGTCATAGATGCGGCCATAGTCGGGGCCGGTGACCGCGCGAAGCTCGGTGCGGCCGTCTTCCGTCTCCAGCGTCTTCACCTGCTCGGCGCGATGCGTCGTCAGCCCATATTGCAGATTGATCGCCGCGAGCGGCGCCGGCAGCTGGCGGAGGTACGAGGCGGGCGCACCGACGAGCGAACTCAGCTGGCCGAAGGACCAGTGCGTCGGCGGGACAGGCGCATTGCTCTCCGGCAGGAGGAGTTCGAGCTTCTCGGCATCGTCGCGCGCGGCTTCGACGCGGATCGCCGCGCTCTCGACGACCCTCGTCCGGCTCTTCGCCGCGCGGCCGTTCACCGACGCATGGAGATCGGTGAGCGACAAAAACCGCTCATCGTCGGGGCGCGAAAACCATTCGGACGAGACGCGCCCGACCCGCGTACCGCGCGAGACATCTACCTTGTAACCGCCCGACGCATCGGGACGGGCATCTAGAACCTGAAGGGACATGGGAATTCTCCGCGACAGGCGGCCGCGAGACTCTCTCTTCGGCCTCCAAACCCGTCACGGAAATACCCGCGTCACTTTGACTCTGTCGGTTGCTGCTTGGCGCTTGCGTCAATGTAAGCATCTATGGTCGCTACAAACCAATCTCGTCGAGAAACTGATCGATCTTGTTCGCAACGCGCTGCTTGACGGATTTGTATTCCGCCCAGGTGTAATGCTTGCGCGCAACATCGGAATGCTGGCCGTGATTATGCCAGATGTCAATTTCGCGTTCCTCGACATATTCGCTATCGAGCAAATGCGTCTTAAACGTCCGCCGTAAATCCTTTAGCTGAAAAGGCGGGACGCCGCAGTCGCTCATCATGCGCCGCGGGACTTTGCCAAGAGAGGTCAGATCGATCGGCTTGCGAATGTCATAAGTGTTTGGAAACAGATATTCGCTGCGCGAATTCGAGACCGCGAGCGCGATCTGATATTGTTGCTTGGCGTGCGCCGTGAGCGGCACATGATGTTCGCGGTTATTCTTCGTTGTGGGAAGGCAAAGCCTAGCATCTTTGTACCAATCCTTTTTTGAGGCCGAAATTTCGGTGATCCTGAGACCGCCCATAGAGATGACCATGCGAATAACGGCCGTCGTACGCGGATCGCAGACATCGGGGAGTCTTTCCCAAATCCTTTTGATCTCTACCTTCGTCAGAACGCGCTGTCTCGGAGTCGCCTTCGGTCCAGTCGGCGTGCCGGCGACCGGATTGACGGTGACGCCGTAATTCTTGCGGTTCGATGCGGCCGTAAAGTCGAGATTTGCTTTGAGGCCCCATGCAAAAACGGCGTGAAGGTAAGCGCGGCAATGCCGGGAATGAGCTGGCGATCGCTGAAAAGTCTCCCGCAGCCAGTCGACGGCATGCTCCTGCTTGACATCGACAGCCCGTGCTGCGCGTCCGAGAGCGCGCTCCATATAGTTACAAAAGCTGTGCTCGCTGCGGATGAGAGCGCGGTGGTAGGCGTCATGGGAGGCCTGACCCTTCGATTTCATCTGCGCGACGTAATCCTCGCAGAGGGTTTGAAGAGCCGGAAAAATGTCGTCTCCCGAAATGATGGTTCCGTCGGCTGCAGCCTGCGTTTTCACATTGAGGATATGGTCGGCATGTTTGCGGGCGTCGCTGAGCGAGATCTCGGGATAGTCGCCGATATTGGTTCGCACCTGTTTGCCGCCGCGACGCGTGACCGCAGACCACTTTTTGGAAGCTGAAGAGACGCGCAGGCGGAGCCCGCGCAGGACGCTGTCACAGTATTCTTCACGACCTGATTCAACCGAGATCGTCCGTACCCAACGGTCCGTCATTCGAAGCGTTTTCATGGCAAGAGCCTTTCCGTTTTTCCGGGCCCTAGCGCGAACCAGTGTTACCCAGATTGTTACCCAAAGGGGCTAAAACGGCGTAAAAGCTGTTACCCAAGAAGTTCGACAGTCGCTAACTTATTGCTTTTATTAAATAATTGGTGGGCCCGGAGGGACTCGAACCCCCAACCTAGCGGTTATGAGCCGCCAGCTCTGACCATTGAGCTACAGGCCCCTTGGGGCGGCGCGGCCGACCCGGGTGCGGTCGCCTATAACAGCATTGTGTAGGCCGTAGAAGGCGCCGGACCGGAGCGGCGCCAAAGCCGGCCCTATTCGGCCTTGATTTCGCCGCGCGCGAGGGCTCATCTCCGCCACGCTCGCTTTGAGGAGGATTTATGCGCGCACTTGCGACAACCGCTCTTGCCGCGGCCGCCGCTGTCGGCTGTTCAGCCGCGTCCGTCGCCGCCGAAGAGGGCGCCGCGGGAGGGCAATACGCCATGAAGAGAACGATTGCGGTCACCGGCGTCGGCGAAGCCTCGAAAGCGCCCGACATGGCCAATCTGACGCTCGGCGTCGACGCGGAAGGCGCGACCGCCGCCGAGGCGCTGCGCAAGAACTCGGCGCAAATGCAAGCGACGATCAAAAGCCTTACGGACGCCGGCGTCGACAAGAAGGATATTCAGACGTCGAACCTTTCAGTCGGCGCGAAGTACGACTATTCGCCGGAAGGCCGTCCGCCGCGCATCATCGGCTATCAGGCGACGAATGCGGTCAGCGTGAAACTCCGAAATATCGACAAGGCGGGCGCGATTATCGACAAGGCGGTCGGCGTCGGCGCCAACCGGCTTGAGTCGATCTGGTTCAGCTTCGCCGACCCGAAACCGATCCTGAACGAAGCGCGAAGGAACGCCGTCGCCGACGCGAAAGAACGTGCGGCGCTCTATGCCGACGCCGCCGGCGTCAAGCTCGGCCCGATCCTGCAGATTTCCGACGGCTATGCGCCCCTGCCTGGACCCGTCCCGGTCATGGCGCGCATGGACATGGCGGAAGCCAAGGCGGTTCCGATCGCGCCCGGCGAGTCGACGACCTCGGCAAGCGTCACCGTCATCTATGAAATCGAGTAGAGCCGGGGGCCGGACGAAGCAAGGCCCGGCGAGGCGGCGGCGGCGCGCGCATTGAAAAGGACGATCGCGCCGCCCGGTCATCCTTCCGCCCCTCTTGCAACACATTGTGAACCAATCCGTCGGACAGTGTCGCCGCAAGTTCCCCGGCTGGCGCCTGCGCCGGCGTTCCTGGTGTTGCGAGGGTTTCGATGTCGAGCGCCGTGACGACGCAGCGGAAAGGCGGCCGCGCCATTCTGAAGGACGCTGTCTCCTGCTCCGCCGCGAATGAGCGGGCGGTCGCGCCAAGGGGCGAATACGAGATCGAGAAGCTCGACGGCGCCGGCGCCTGTTCGGTCGGGCTTTTCTCCTGCGCGACGCAGAACCGCTTCACGCTCACCTTCGACGCCTTTCTCCAGCATCTCAACGAAGGCCGGATCGCGGTCGTCAAAGATTGACGATTTTAGCCGCAAGGCTCTGGCCTTGGGGCTACGAACCGGCGAATTTCCTCCTCGCGGGCGGCGCGCGCCGC
>JACADX010000092.1 GCA_013389125.1 Parvularculaceae bacterium
ACCATGGCGTCCGCGCGAGGGCAGGGGGCCCCCGGCGGGCGGACCCGCCCCGTCGGATCCTCGTCGGATGTTAACGGTAAAAGCACCCGATGGAAACGCCGGTCGCGGAAAGCCCGACCGAGACGCTGCAACTGTCGCGGGCACACATCAGTCTTCGCTTCGGCGCAAAACCCGGGCGGACGGACAAAACTCGCGAAAATGTGGGAATCCGTGTGATGTAAGTCGCTCGCTGGCGCCCTATTTCGGCCCAACTAAGGATGGCCGGACGGAAAAAAAGCAACGCCCGCCGGCAACGGGAGAGACCAAAATGACAGCCATGGGACCCGCCGGCCTCGCGATCATCGCCTTCGTCGGCGTCATTTCAGCGCTCGCGGCCGCCTATTCACTGGAGCAGGCGATCAGGGCCGCGCTTGGGATGCCTCGCGGCCGTTAAGGAAGACCGCTGAAAATTAAAGACAATTTTGAGGATTTGGGCGTTCGCTGATCGGGCCGTCAAAACGGTTCAGTCATGAGCCCAGTCGCCGGGTCTTTGGTCGCCTTCATTTCAGTCGTCGCCGCCGCTTGCGTCGGGTTCCTCGTCGAGACGGCGATCGCGCGCCGCGCCGCCAGAAGCCGGCGTCGCTAAAGCGGCGTGCGCTGAAGTGTGCGCGGTTCAGCGCCTAAACGCCGCGACAAACAAGGATTAGAGCAAGCGCCCCGATTCCGGATCATGGCGCGAAGCTCTAGCGCCTTGCCGAGGGCGGCGAACGCCGCAACGACCTCGACATGAGGTTGTCGAAGCCGCCTTGCATCGCTGACGCCTATGCGGCGCTCGCCCTTGCTTTCGGCGCATGGTTTCTCGTCATGACGCCGCCATTCGGGGTCGGCGATGAGACCGCGCATTTCGAACGCTCCTATGAGGTCGCGACCGGCGCCTTCCTAGGCGCGGAGGGGATCCCCCTCGGCATGCAGCGCTTGATTGATGACGCGTTCGGCGGCGTGAAATCGGGGGCGACGGTTGCATCCGCAGATTTTCGCCGCTGGGCGGCGATCCCGCTTGATCGCGCCGAAGTCGTCGCGTGGCCGGAGCCGGTGCGGGTCGTCATGCGGCTCCATAGCCCGGTCTGCTACCTGCATCTCGCGCCAGTCATCGCCGTCGGGGCGGCGTTCGGGGCGCCGCCGCTCTTGCTCCTTTATTTCGGCCGGCTGACCGCGCTTCTCGTCGGCGTCTTTCTCGTCCGGGCTGCGATCGCGGCGGCGCCGCCAGGTCTGCGGCTTGGTCTCGCCGTTATCGCGTTCTTCCCGACGGCGATCGTCTATTTCGCCGGCTTCAACATCGAATCGCTGCTGGTCGGGCTCGCCTTCCTTTATTTCGCGCTGATCGCCGGCCATTGCGCCGAACCGACAAAGCGGCTCCGGGCGGGAGACGTCGCGCAACTTGCCGGACTGGCGTTCCTTGTTGGGCAGTTCAAGACCGGCTATCTTCTTCTTCCGGCGATCGCGGTCCTGCTGCCGACGGAGAAATTCGCCGATCAACGAACGCGGTGGGCGACGCTTGCGCTGATTGTCGTTCCCGGCATAGCGGCGAGCCTTGGCTGGGCGTTCGCCGTCAAAAACCTGATGTTGGGCGACATCGCCTATTCGACGCTCGACGGCAATCATGTGCAGCCCGCCGAACAGCTCAGAAGCGTCCTATCCGACCCGCTTGCCTATCTCGGCGTCGTCGCAAGGACCTTGTTTGCGTCCGATGCGCCGGTGATCGCCTGGAAAACGCTCATCGGCACGGCGGGCTGGACGAACATAGCGCTGCCGCCGCCGTTTCTCGCGCTTTCAACCGTCGCGGCGGCGCTGATCTGGATGAGCGGCGAAAAAGCGCCGGAACGCATGCGGACGCGTTCCGCCGCCCTGCTGCAGATCGGCGTTTTCGCGGCGACGGCGCTGGCGATCCTGACGCTCGTCTATTTCCAGTGGAACGGGGTCGGCGACGCCGTCATCACCGGCTTTCAGGGGCGGTATCTGCTCGCGACGCTGCCGCTGCTGCTGGCGTCGGCGCCGATGCGATTCACGTTGCTCCAATCGCCTCAAAGACGCGCCGCGCTCGCTTTCGGCGCGTCCGCCGTCAGTCTTTTCGCCATGGCGGCGGCCGTCTTCGAACGCTATTACTGAAACGGCGCGGCGACAAAGCGCGACCCGTCAAGCGCCAGCGCCTCGCGCATGAAGGCGATGTCTTGAAGTTTCGATTGCAGAAGCGACCAGTCGTCACGCTCGGCGATCGCCGCCCAGATCGCCTCGACCTCGTCAATCAGCATCGTTGATGGCGCGCCGCTGAAATAGGGGTGCGACAAGCGCTCGGCCCCGACCGGCGCGTATCCGACGAGGCGCTCCTTGAGCGGCGCGAAATCCGTTTCCGCGTAAAGCGGCGCAAAGGGGCTCATCTCGGCGCGCGCCCCTGATTCCTTGCCGCAAAACCAGTCGAAGAAGACGCGCTCGAACGGCGCGCCGGTTTTTTCCATCCACTGCATAAGGCCCATGACGAAGCGGAAATCGTCTTCCCCCGAAGGCGCGACGCCAAGGCGCCGAAAGAAAGACTCCGTCATCCCCGCCTCAAACATGGCGGAAAACGATTGCAGCGCCGAATTCAGCGCCAATTCGCTCGTTTGCGCGACAAGCGTTCCGCCGAAGCGGGAGAGATTCCAGAGCGCCGCTTCAGGCTGGCGCCCGTAGGCGTAAAGTCCGTCCTGATCGAAATAGGCGGCGGTGAACGTGAAATCCGCGGCCGGCAGGAAGCGCCACGGCCCGTAATCGAAACTTTCTCCCGTGACGTTCATGTTGTCGGTGTTCAATACGCCGTGGACGAAGCCGGCGGCCATCCATTGAGAAACGAGGCGCGCCGTTCTGGCGACGACTCGCGCAAAGAACTGCGCGGTCTTCTCCGGCCTTTCGAGAGCGCAAAGGTCCGGATCGAAAGCTTCAACGCAATAGTCGACAAGCCGCGCGATCGCGTCGGCGTCGCCTTCATA
>JACADX010000136.1 GCA_013389125.1 Parvularculaceae bacterium
CTTGAAAAGCCGATTGGCCGCAGTCGCGCCACGGGCGAGGCCATCAACGCCGCGATCGCCGAGCATTTCGACGAGCACCGGATTTTCCGCATCGACCATTATCTCGGCAAGGAGACGGTGCAGAACCTCATCGTCTTGCGCTTCATGAATTCCCTGTTTGAGCCGGTGTGGAATTCGAACGTCATCGATCACGTCGAAATATCCGTCGCCGAGGCGATCGGGGCGGGCGGGCGCGCCAGCTATTACGATAAAGCGGGCGCGCTTCGCGACATGGTGCAAAACCACCTGTTGCAGCTCTTGTGCCTTGTCGCGATGGAGCCGCCGCTGGATCTCGAACCCGACACGGTGCGCGATGAAAAGATCAAAGTGCTGCGCGCGCTAAGGCCGATCACGGCGGAAACCGCGCGCTCCGTCACGGTGCGCGGCCAATATGGCGCGGGGGCGAGCGACGGCGCGGCCGTTCCTTCTTACGCGGAAGAACTCGGCGCTCAATCCGGAACCGAGACATTTGTCGCCATCAAGGCGAATATCGACAATTGGCGCTGGCGCGGCACGCCGTTCTATCTCCGGACGGGCAAACGCATGGCCGAGCGGCGGTCGGAAATCATCATCCAGTTCAAGGACGTCGCGCATCCGCTTGTCGCGACGGGACGCGATGAGCTGCAGCCGGCGCGGCTGGTCATTCGTCTGCAGCCGGACGAAGGCATGCGCCTCATGCTGATGACGAAGGAGCCGGGTCCGGGCGGCATGCGCCTTCGTTACGTGCCCTTGAACCTTTCCTACGCCGACGCCTTTTCGGCGCGCTACCCGGACGCTTATGAACGGCTGTTGATGGCGGTCGTAAGGGGCGACCTTGCGCTTTTCATGCGACGTGACGAGGTCGAGGCCGCCTGGCGCTGGGTCGACGGCGTTCTCGACGCGTGGAAGGCCGACCGGACTCCGGTATATCCATACGCGGCGGGCGTCAACGGACCCGTTCAATCCGCGATGATGCTCGACCGCGACGGCAGGGAGTGGTCGGATGGGGTCTAGGGCCGAGCTCATCGCTTTTGCATCTCGTGCGTTCATGGCTGAGCGCGTCGCTGATCTCGTCGAGCTCGCCATTTTAAGCGCTTCCGTCACGGACGGCGCTGGAGAAGTCGCGGTCTCCGGCGGGTCGACGCCGATGGCGATGTATGCGGCGCTTGCAAGACGCGACTTGAATTGGCGACGGCATCGAATGACGCTGGTCGACGAGCGCTGGGTTCCATTGAGCCACCCGAGATCCAACGAATCGGCGATCCGCCGGGCCTTCGCTCCCGCGGCTGGCGTGCGCATCGACGGCCTTTACAATGGCGCTGCGACGCCAGAGGCGGGTCTGTCCGACGCCGAGGCGCGCATTGTTCGCCGGCAAAAAGACTTTGACGCCGTTATTCTCGGAATGGGCGACGACGGGCATACAGCGTCGTGGTTCCCGCGCGCCGAGGGGCTCGACGCGGCGATCAGCGGCGATGCGCCGGTCGCCGCAATCCGCGCCGCCAAAAGCGCCGCCGCCGGCGATGAAGTCGATCGCCTTACCTTGACCTTATCCGCGATCCGGGGCGCGAGGGTCATCATCTTGATGATCGCTGGCGACGGCAAGCGCGCGACATTTGAAGACGCGTCGGGACCTGGGCCCGTCGAAGACATGCCTGTTCGCGCCATCTTGCGCGCTCGGCCGGATCTGTGGGTCTGCTGGGCGCCCTGAAGGAGGAAGCTTTGCCGAAACTCAACGCCGTTCTGGAGCGCGTGACCGATCGCATCCGGGAACGGAGCCGCAAGTCGCGCGAGGCCTATCTGGCGCAGATGCGCGCCGCGGCCTCAGACGGTCCGCATCGCGCGCATGTCTCGTGCGGCAACCTCGCGCACGCCGCGGCGGCGTGCTCGTATGAAGACAAGCGGCGCATCGCGAAGGGGAAGGGGCCGAATATCGCTATCGTCACGGCGTACAACGACATGCTGTCGGCTCATCAGCCGCTCGGCGCCTATCCTGACATCATCAAGAAGACGCTGTCCGAACTCGATGCGACGGCGCAGGTCGCCGGCGGCGTTCCCGCGATGTGCGACGGCGTCACCCAGGGCCGACCCGGCATGGATCTGTCGCTGTTTTCGCGCGACGTGATTGCGCTCGCGACGGCGGTGTCCCTGTCGCATGATGTCTTTGACGGCGCGATCATGCTTGGCGTCTGCGACAAGATCGTGCCCGGTCTTTTCATCGGCGCGGCGCGCTTCGGCCATCTGCCGGTCGTCTTCCTGCCGGCGGGACCCATGGGCTCCGGCATCGCGAATGAGGAAAAGGCGCGCGTGCGCCAGCTTCACGCGGAAGGAAAGGCGAGCCGTGAGGAGCTCTTCGCCGCCGAAAGCGCCTCTTATCATTCGCCGGGTACCTGCACCTTCTACGGCACCGCGAATTCCAACCAGATGTTGATGGAAGTGATGGGCCTGCATGTTCCAGGCTCAGCCTTCGTCAATCCTCAAACGCCGCTGCGTCAAGCGCTGGTCGTGGAGACCGCGCGGCGCGCCGCGGCGACGACGGCGCTCGCTTCCGATTACACGCCGTTCTGCGACGTCATCGACGAACGCGCGATCGTCAACGCCATCGTCGGCCTCAATGCGACGGGCGGCTCGACCAACCACACGATACACCTGATCGCGATGGCGCGCGCCGCCGGAATCATCGTCGACTGGACCGATTTCTCCGATCTCTCGGCCGCGACGCCGCTTCTTGCGCGCATTTATCCGAACGGCGCGGCGGACGTGAACCAGTTTCATGAAGCCGGCGGGCTCGCCTTTGTCATCCGGGAGCTGATCGAAGTCGGCCTTCTGCACGAAGATGTCAAAACCGTCGCAGGAAAGGGGCTCTCGCATTATGCGGCGACGCCGGCGCTAGACGGCGACAGGCTCGTCTGGAATCCGGCGCGGAGCGCGTCGAGCGATGAAAAAATCCTCACGCCTGTCTCGCGCCCGGCAGAGCCGACCGGCGGACTCGTCACGCTTGGCGGCAATATCGGCCGCGCCGTCATCAAAGTTTCGGCGGTGAAGCCGGAGCGGCGCATCATCGAAGCGCCGGCGATCATCTTCAAAAGTCAGCAGGAACTCGTGGACCGCTTCAAGGCGGGCGATCTCAATCGCGATTTCGTCGCCGTCGTTCCTTTCCAGGGACCGAAGGCGAACGGTATGCCGGAGCTTCACCGCCTGACGCCGCCCTTGAGCGTCCTTCAGGAGAAGGGATACAAAGTTGCGCTTGTCACTGACGGACGCATGTCTGGCGCATCAGGCAAGGTTCCTGCGGCGATACATCTGACGCCGGAAGCGCTCGATGGCGGCGTCATCGCGAAAATCCGCGACGGCGACGTCATACGCCTCGACGCCCTGTCAGGAACGCTTGAACTCAAAGTCGACGCCGCCGAGCTTGATCGCCGCGCACCGACAGCTCCGGATCTCGCGGACCAGCGCTGGGGAACCGGTCGCGAGCTCTTCGCCGCCATGCGCCGCGGCGTCGGCGGCGCGGAGGTGGGCGCCATGACGTTCTCACTCGAGGAACGCCATGAGTGAACGCATCCTTGTCGCCGACATCGGCGGCACGAACGCGCGCTTTGCAATTGCCGACGCTGCGACCTGCGCGATCGGCGAGGCGCAGAATTTCCGCGCCGAGGATTTCGAAACGATCGCCGACGCGGCGCGCGCCTATCTTGAAGCGACGGGAGAAAGGCCCGAGGCGGCCTGCTTCGCGGTCGCGGGCCCCGTCGGCGGCCCGGACGCAAACGACGAGATCGCCTTCACAAATTCGCATTGGAAATTTCGTCCGGTCGAGATCCGCGCGGCGCTCAACCTGAAGCGCTTTCTTCCCGTGAACGACTTTTACGCGCTCGCCTCAAGCATTTGTCGCCTGCCGGCTGACTATTTCATTCCCGTGAAGGCGGGCCCCGGCGATCCGACGGCGCCGACTCTCGTCATCGGCCCGGGCACCGGCCTCGGGCAGGCGCTGATAATTCCGTTCGGCGACAGGCGCCGCGTCGTGTCGACGGAAGGCGGACACGTCTCTTTCGCGCCGCGGACAGACGAGGAATTCGCCGTGTTGAAATTCATCGCACGCGAGCATCCACGCGTGTCGGTCGAGCGCCTCCTCTCCGGGCGCGGCCTCGTCAACATCCATCGCGCGCTTTGCTCGCTCGCGGGCGCGCAGCGCGTTTCGCTGCGTGCCAACGAAATCACAGCCGCCGCGATCGCAGGCAAGCACCCAATTGCAGTGAAAGCGGTCGACATGTTCTGCTCTGTGCTTGGACGGGTTGCGGGAGACGCGGTTCTCGCCACGGGCGCGCGGGGCGGCGTCGTCCTCGGGGGCGGCATTCTGCCGAAGATTAAGGACCTGTTCTTGAAAAGCGCTTTCGTCGAGCGTTTTCTCGACAAAGGGCGCATGCGCGACTATGTCGACGTCGCGCCTGTCAGAATGGTCGTCAAAGAGGGTGCGGCGCTCATCGGCGCCGCCGCGGCGTTGCAGGAAGCGTCATGACAATTCGTAACATCCTCGGACAAGCGTCGGTCATTCCGGTGCTTGAACTTGACCGGCTTGACGACGCCGCGCCGCTCGCGCGGGCGCTCGCCGCCGGCGGGCTCAAGGTCGTCGAACTGACGCTGCGGACAATGGCTGCGCCGCCAGCCGTCACGGCGATGAAGAATGCGGCGCCGGGCCTCCTCGTCGGCATGGGCTCGATCCTCAAGGCGGACGACGTTTCACGCTCGCTTGACGCCGGCGCCGATTTTCTGGTGAGCCCCGGCGCCTCCGCCGTTTTGCTCGAGGCGCTTGCGCGATCGAACGCGCCGGTGCTGCCCGGCGTCGCAACCGCGTCCGAAGCGATGACGGCGCGAGAGGCGGGTTTTGAGGCGTTGAAGTTCTTTCCAGCGGAACCGGCTGGCGGCGTTCCGTATCTCAAGGCGATCGCCGGGCCATTCCCGGCGCTGCTCTTTTGTCCGACCGGCGGGATCAGCGCCGAGAAAGCGCCGGACTATCTCGCTTTGCCGAATGTCGCCTGCGTCGGCGGCTCGTGGATCGCAACGCGGACGATGATCGCCGCGGGCGACTGGAAAACGATCGAGACGAACGCGCGGCGGGCCTCCTTGATGCGGGTCTGATACGGCAGTCGCCGCCTCGCGCCGGTCTTTCGTCAGGCCGCAATTCCGGCGCCTCACCGGCGCTTCGCGAAGGTCCTAGAGCTTCGGGCCATGATTCGGAATCGCGGCGCTTGCTCTCGTCATTGCTTGTCGCGGCGTTTACGCGCTGAACCGCGCACGCTTCAGCGCACGCCGCTCTAAATCAGCAATCCAGGGACAGGGGCGAATCCCGCCCGGCGGCGCCTCCTGCGCGCGGGCCCTACGTCCGCAGAAGCGCCGCCGCATGCGCGCGCGCTTCCTCAATATAATGCATTGCCCCGCCGAGCGCCCATTTGTCTTCGCCGGGCCGAAGGTCGCGGAATTTCTTCGCAGGCGTTCCCGCCCACATTTCGCCGGCCGGCACGATCTTCTTCGGCGCGAGAAAGGCGCCGGCTGCAAGCATGCCGCCGGTCTTGACCGCCGAGCCGTCCAGCATCGTCGAGCACATGCCGACGAATCCTTCGTCCTCGACGGTTGCGCCGTGCAGCATGCATTTGTGACCGACAAGGGCGTGGACGCCGACGATGGTCGGCACGCCGCCGAGTTCGGGCTCATCGGCGTGAATCACCGTTCCGTCCTGGATGTTGGCGCCGGCGCCGATGATAATCCGGTTCGAATCGCCGCGCAGCACGCAGCCGTACCAGATCGAAGCGTTCTCGCCGATCTCGACGTCGCCGCAAATGACGGCGCCGGGCGCGATGAACGCCGTTGCGTGGATCTTCGGCTTCTTGTCGCCGATCGCGAAGATTAACGGCTTTAAGGTCATGGGCGAACGGCGTCCGGCTGGCTTTCGGGGTGCGCGCGCCTGAATGCGTCAAGCCCGGCGCAATGATCATAGACGGCTCTTATGCGCGTCGCGTTCGACAAATCAATGCCGAAGCGCAGCGCGCCGTAAACCTGCGGCACGAGGAAGGCGTCGGCGATTGTCGGTCTGTCGCCAAGGCAAAACGGGCCCTTCTCGTTCGAGATCAGCGATTCGACCGAATTCATCGCGCCGCCCGACCAACGATTGAGCCAGTCCTTCATCGCTGCAGCGTCGAACTCCCTTTCCTCTTTGAGGTAAGTCTGAATGCGGAGGTTCATGAATGGCTGCGCCTCGCAGGCGATCGTCGCCGCGACGGCGCGCGCTTTGGCGCGGCGCTCGGCGTCCGCCGGCAGCAGAGGCGTTTCCGGATAGCGTTCCTCAAGGTATTCGATAATGGCGATTGACTGCGTGAGGACGCAGCCTTCCTTCGTCTCAAGAGCCGGCACCAACCCTTGAGGGTTGCGCTTCAGGAAATCCGCGGAGCGCTGCTCTCCCTTCAGGAGATTGACGGGCTCATATGCGAATTCGAGACCTTTCACCTCCATCGCGATCCGCACGCGATAGGTCGCGCTTGATCTCCAGTACCCGTAGAGTTTCATGGTTTGCGCCTTCAGCAGAATTTGTTTCAAATTTATCGCGCATTCTTCGCGAAATTCCAAACTCGCCCGAAGATGCTGGCGCGGGGCGCATGCAGGTGAACGATGGCGACCGGCAAGTTGAAGATTATCGACGTTGAAGCCGACGCCGTCCCGGCGGTTGACGCGGACTGGGCGCGCGCGAACTTGCGGTTCGTCGACGGCTGTCCGGTTCTCGACATTGCAAATTGTCTGCGCGTCCTCGAACGTCACCCGGATTTCAAGGGCCGCTACCGGTTCAACGAGACTCTCTCAAAGGTCCTTGACCGCGGCACAGTCATGATCGA
>JACADX010000020.1 GCA_013389125.1 Parvularculaceae bacterium
AATCTGACGACGGCGCTGCGGCAGACCTGGACGGGGGATATTCTCGCCGGCCTCATCTTCAAGACGCCGCTCGTCCTCATCGGCTTTCACCCGGCGATGCTGGTTTTCGCGTTCGGCCTTAATCTCGTCTACCAATTCTGGATTCACACCGAGTTCATCAAGCGGATGGGTCCATTCGAGATCCTCTTCAACACGCCGAGCCATCACCGCGTCCATCACGCGACGAACCCGAGATATCTCGACGCGAATTACGCCGGCGTCTTCATCATCTGGGACAAGATGTTCGGCACGTTCGTTCCCGAGGACGACGCCGAAAAGCCGCGCTACGGGATCGTGAAGAATCTCGGCTCGTTCAACCCGATCGTGATCGCATTCAACGAATGGATCGGCATTCTTAAAGATGTCCTTTCGGCGAAGTCCTTTCGCGAAGTGCTCGGCTATGTGCTCGGACCGCCGGGCTGGTCGCCGGACGGGTCGCGCATGACGTCCGCCAAGCTGAAAGAGCGCTGGGCGCTCCTCAAGACAGGGCCGCAGGCGCGAGACGCGGGCGCACAGGCGCCGGCGGAATAGGGCGCAACAAAGGCAAGCAAAGCCCCGGCGCCGGATTTTCGCCGAGATCGCCCTCAGAACACCCTCTTTTCATCGTTAAGGGGCCAAGGTGAAAGCCGACGCTGCGATCATCGAACAAGACGGGAGAGATTTCGATGGTCGTCGCCCTGATCGGTAAAATAGCGCTTGCAGGCGTCGCGGCCGCGACCGCCGGCATAAGCCTCGTCGCCAGCGCGGATGTGAAAAGGGCGTCCGCTTACGGAGCGCCGGCGTCCGCGCTTGAAGCCGGCGCGAGCGCGCGTTATGCGGCCGCCATCTTCGAGCGCGCCGATCTCAACAATGACGGCGACCTAGACGCTGAGGAATTCGAGGTTCTCGCCGTCGTCACCGCCGAGCTTTCGCGGCTTAACGGTTTCGTCACAGTCAATGTCGAAGGCGGCGTTCGAACGGTCGCAGCGCCGCATGGCGATCCGTCGCTCTCGAAGGCGGAAAAGGCGCGTCTTAAAATTCGCGCCGCGGACGAATTCGCCGCCATCGCCGGCGATGACCAGCGGCTCGGCGCTGATGAATTCGTCACCGCCGAGCTCGAAAGGTTCCTTGCAAGCGACGCCGACAGGAACGGCGTCTTGACCGGCGCCGAACTCAGCTCCTTCGCGCTCGCCAGGGCGCGCTCAACGACGATTTCAAGCTGACGCCGCCTCGTCCCAGGCGATCGCTTCTTCAATCCACTTATCGAGCGTCTGATCGAGCATCGGTTTGCGGATCGGCTTCGGAATGAAGTCGTTCATGCCCGCAAGACGGCATTTGTCGCGATCCTCCTCGAGAACGTGCGCGGTCGCGGCGATGATCGGCGTGCGCTGAAGGCCGCGATCGGCCTCGATTTTCCGGATTTGGCGCGTCGCTTCGAGGCCGTCCATCTCCGGCATGGAGAGATCCATGAGAATCGCCGCCGGCCTGTGAGAGAGGTACATCTCGACGGCTTTGCGGCCGTTTTCCGCAATGATCACGTCATAAGTCTTTTGGCAGATCATGTTCGTCACGACGAGCTGGTTGACGACGTTGTCCTCGGCGATGAGGATGCGCGGCTTCTGGGCCGCGGTCGGCGCGGGCGCCGCTTCGACAGCCTTCATCGCCTCGGCGACGCGGGTAATCGACCGCGAAGCGTCATCGACGAGAATCCGCGCAAGGATGTCCATAAGCTGCGAGGGCCGCGCCGGCTTGGCGATTGTCGCCGCGAATTTCGCGTCAGCGCCGGATCTTTCAGGCTGCGGATTGTCGACCGACGAGAGCAGGATCGTCGGGATCGCTTCAAATCGCGGATCGCGCTGGATGCGCGCCGTGAAGGCCGCGCCGTCCTCGCCGGGCATTTGATAGTCGGTGAGGATGACATGGAACCGGTCGCTGTCGGCGACCGAACGCTCAAGCGCGGCGACCGCCGCGGCGGGACCGTCGACGACGGTCGCGCGAAGGCCCCAGGCCTCGGCAAGCTCCTCGATGACGCGCCTATTGACGGCGTTGTCGTCGACGGCGAGCATGCGCGCGCCTTCGAAGGTCGACGCGCTGACGGCGGGCATCGCCTTGATCTTGTCGTCGACCGCGACGCGAATCTTGAACCAGAAGCGCGAGCCCTTGCCGACTTCGCTTTCGGCGCCGACCTCGCCGTTCATCATTTCGACGATGTTTTTCGTGATGGCGAGACCGAGGCCCGTGCCGCCGAACCGGCGCGTGTTCGAACTGTCCGCCTGCTCGAACTTCTCGAACATGCGCGGAATGTCCTCCTTGCGGATGCCGATGCCGGTGTCTGAAACGCTGGCGACGATGTCGACGGCGTCGCCGTCCCGCTCGCCCGAGAGATTGATGGTGATGTAGCCGTGCTCGGTGAATTTGACGGCGTTGCCGATAAGGTTGCCGAGGATCTGGCGCAGCCGCGCTTCGTCCGCGATGACGCCCTCGGGCAGGTTCGGCGCGTACCGAACGATGAGTTCGAGGTCCTTTGCTAGGGCGCGCGCCTGCATCAGCGTCGCGACTTCGTAGACGGTCTGACGAAGGTTGAACGGACGCGGGTTCAGCGCCAGCTTGCCGGCCTCCATCTTCGAGAAGTCGAGAATGTCATTGATGACGGTCATTAACGCGGTGCCCGATGCGACAATGATCGACGTCAATTCGTGCTGGCGCTCATCGAGGTTTGTGTTGAGAAGGACTTCCGCCATGCCGAGAACGCCGTTCATCGGCGTCCGGATCTCATGACACATCGAGGCGAGAAACTCCGACTTCGCCGCGTTCGCGGCGTCGGCGGCGACGCGCGCGTTTATGAGCGGGCGAACCAGCACGCGGTGCAGGACCAAGCCGAGAATGACGACCGTCAAGAGGACGGCGAGAAAGGCGGCGATCGCCGCCGACCGGCGAAATTCAGCGAGCCCGGCGAACGCTTTCGTCTTGTCGACGACGAGAACGAGCCGCCAGTCGATCGCGGGATTTTCGGAAACCCGGACGGCGCTGACGAATTTCGGCGCGCCGCCAAGGCGCGCATCGTGAACGGCGCCGTCGAACTTGATCGTCTCGCCGGCGAAGAGGTCGCCGAGCTCCGTCCCGACGAGGGAGGCGTCAGGATGCGAGAGGACCTTGCCGTCGGCGGACGCGAGAAACACGTGGCCGAGACCGCCTAGGTCCGACTGCGCGAGGATGGCGCTCAATTGCTCGGTCGTGAAATCGGCGCCGACGACGCCGGCGAGTTTTTGATCCCGCCTTACCGGCGCTGCGGCCGTAACCGTCTCGACATTGGTTGAAATGTCGAGATAGGGCTCCGTCAATGTCGCGGCGCCTTTAGCGAGCGCCGCAAGATACCAGGGCCTTGTCCGCGGATCGTAATCCGCGGGCAGAGCGTCATCGGCGGGCCATATGTGATAGGCGCCGTCCGTCTCGCCGAAATAGGTCCAGACGAAGGTGTTCTGATAGGTGTTCGCCTTTAGGCGCGCGAGGATGTCGGCGCTTTCGTCCGCTTCGGCCGCCTCCAGGGCGAGCGCCGAAACCAGATTCAGTCGCTCCGCGAGCCACTTGTCGACGCCCCACGCCGCCGTACGTCCGACCGCCGTCATATGGCTCTCGACTTCGGCGCGGCGAAGCGTTCGCGCGGTCAGATCATAATGATAGGCGAAAGCTGCGAAAATGACGGTGACGACGCCGACTCCGGCGGCGAGCGCGGTCGCCATGAGCTGTGCGCCGGATCGACTTGCAGCGGTCGTCGAACGGGGTGACCTTGCAGACATCAATGACATGCCCTCCAATTGTCCCCCGGGTCAACGGAATGCGTAGGCGAAGAGAGTTAATGGATGAAAAATCGGGCCCTTGCCGCGCGGTCAATTTTGTCGGCCGAGGCCGCAAATTCGGAGCAGCCTCGCGAATTCCAGGCGACGGTACGGCTTCCGCCGGCATTTAGGGCGCGGAAACCGCTTTCGCGTAACAGTGCGCCGCGGCGGCTTAAGGACCGCTAAAGCGCCGGGCTGCTCCGTTAATCGTAGCTTTCTCCCGCAGAGGCGAAAGGCGCGCGCAGTGTCGCCCGCGACGTCCGCAAGGCGGGATCTGGTCAGCTGTTCACGGCGGCGGGCGGGATGAGATCCTTCGCCCGAATGCCGCAACCCCTAGAGCCCCATCTGCCGGCCAGCGAGGTCGAGCATGATCTCTTCCGAGCCGCCGCCGATCGCCATCACCCGAACCTCGCGATAGATGCGCTCGACGCGCTGTCCTCGAATGTAGCCGGCGCCGCCGAGGATCTGCATCGCCTCGCGTGCGCAAAACTCCATCGTGCGGGTCGCCTGAACCTTGAGGAGCGAGAGCTCGGCGACCGGCGTCTCGCCGTTCTTCACGCGCCAGGCGCAATTGTCGAGGAGCGCGGTTGATGCGTGGACGTGCCGCACCATCTCGGCGAGCTTGTGGCGGATCACCTGATGCTTGACGAGCGGCTTGCCGAAGGTCTCGCGTTGCGTCGCCCAGGCCGCCGCGTCTTCGATCGCAACGCGCGCGAACGCGATCGCCTGCGCGGCCATGCCGAGGCGCTCGCCGTTGAAATTGGCGACGATGCCGGCAAATCCCGAATTTTCGGCGCCGATGAGATTGGCGGCGGGGACCCTTACATTGTCGAAGCGGATCGACGCGGTATCGGACATCCACCAGCCCATCTTGTCGAGACTTGCGCGCGAAACGCCGGGGCTATCCGCGTCGATAAGGAGGAAGGAAAGTCCGCCGGCGCCGGGGCCGCCTGTCCTTACCGCCGTCGTCAGCCAGTCGGCGCGCATCCCCGACGTGATGAGCGTCTTTTCGCCATTGACGACATAGCCGTCGCCGTTGCGGACCGCGCGCGTTTTGATCGCGGCGACGTCCGAGCCGCCCGACGGTTCGGTCACGGCGAGCGCGATGAGTTTCGCGCCGTCAAGGACGTCGGGCGCGATGCGCGCCTTCAAGTCCTCCGAGCCGAGCGCGATGACGGGCGGGAGGCCGATGCCGTGCGTCATGAGGCCGGCGATAAGGCCGCCCGAGCCGGCGCGCGCCAGCTCTTCCGAGGCGACGATCGAATGAAAGACGTCGACGCCGTCTTTGACGCCGCCATATTCTTCCGGATAGCCGAGGCCGATCAGGCCGACCGCGGCGGCGCGGCGGTGAAGCTCGCGCGGGAACTTTCCTTCCTCGTCCCAGGCGTTGACATGCGGCGCAATCTCCCGGTCAACGAATTGGCGCACGGTCTTGCGCCAGGCGTCGTGGCTCGCGCCAAGGTGTGGCGAGGGAAGGCGCGTTTCGTCAAATGAAAGAGGCGGCATGTGCGCGACTGTCTTGCGTCCGGGCGACCGCGTCAACGATCATCGGCGCCAAGGCTGAGGAGGAATTCTCCCGATGAAGCTCTATCATTGCCAGGGCGCGCGGTCGCTGCGCTGCCTTTGGGCGCTTGAGGAAATGGGCCTTGCCTTTGAGCTCGAGACGCTGCCGTTCCCGCCGCGCGTCTTTGCGAAGCATTACAAGGAAATAAATCCGCTCGGCACGGTGCCGGCGCTCATCGACGGCGACGTCGTGATGACGGAAAGCTCGGGCATCTGTCACTATCTCGCCGAGAAATACGGACCGACGCCGCTCGCCGTGCGGCCGGAGGAAAAGGATTACGGGGCGTACCTCAACTGGATGTACCGCTCGGACGCGACCTTGACCTTTCCGCTGACGATCTATTTCCGGTACACGGCGCTTGAACCCGAGGCGCGCCGAAGCGCGCAGGTCGCCGAAGACTATAAGAAATGGTTTCTCGGCCGCTGGACGTCGGTCGAGGCCGGACTCGAGGGCCGCGATTATCTCTGTGCGGAACGCTTCACCATGGCCGACATCTGTGTCGCCTTCGCGCTCCAATTCGCAACGACGCTTGGGGTTTCCGAGGCGATGACGCCGCGCGTTTCCGCCTGGTGGAAGCGCATTTCCGACAGGCCTTCCCACAAGAAGGCGGCGGCGATCGGGAGATGAGCGAAAAATCGGTTGCGATGCAATCTAGGCGGCCGGCTTCGGCCAGAGCACCAGTTGCGTGCACCTGAAGAGCGCGATCGTCCGGCCATTTTCCTTGTTCGTGACGACTGCGTCCCACAATTGCGTCGTGCGGCCGAGATGGCCGGCGGTCGCGCGGCAGGCGATCGCGCCCTCCTTCGCCGTGCCGAGAAAGTTCGACTTCAGTTCAATCGTCGTAAAACCTGTCGCGCCGCCGGGAAGCGACCGCGCGCATCCGACGCCGCAGCAAGTGTCGGCGAGCGTCACCACGGTTCCTGCATGCAGGAACCCGTTCGGCGCCATCAGATCTCTGCGGACTTCAAGATCGGCCTCGATCCAGTTTTCGCCGGCCGCCGTGAAGCGCACGCCGAGAAGCCCCGGCAGAAACGCCCGGCTCATCTCGTTTAGCTGGTTTGCGACGTCAGGAGCCGTCATGAATTTCTTCTTTGCGACTTGACCTTCGTCAATCTCGGCCGCTTGGCGTGCGGCGACAAGCGTCAAAAGCAGGGCCACGGGAGGAGCCGATGACAGAGAAGAACGCCGCATGCGCACTCGTCGCCTTCATTGCCGCGACCGCCGTCGCGGGCTGCGGCGGCAAGGAGAAAGGCGAGGCCGAGCCCGCAGCGGCTGCGGCGAACGAGGAGCCCTTTGCGCCGTCGCCCGTGGAAATCGCGCTCGCCGAGCCGCCGGCCCCGATCGCGGCCGAGACGATCGAAATGAATTCCCGGCGCGGCCGGATCCTCTTCATCGCCAAAGGCTGCGTGATCTGTCATCAGGTGAACGGAGTCGGCGGCAAGGCCGCGCCCGATCTTTCGACGTCGGCCGCCTCCGGCGCAATCAATCCTCTCGACTTTTCGGCGCGGATGTGGCGGGGGGCGTCCGCGATGACAGCCCTGCAAGCGGCGGAGCTCGGCTATGTCATCGACCTTGATGCCGAGGACATTGCAGATCTTGCGGCGTTCGCCGGAGGCGCCGATGAGCAAAGACTGCTCACTCTTGATCAAGTCAGCGTTGAAATGCGCAAATGGTTCCTGGATGAGCCCTATTGGCGAGCGGGCGACTGGAGCGACGTGCGCGCCGCGGCGAGAAAATTCCTACTGTCGTCGTTGAGGACCGGTGACGATCAGCGCCGCGCCAGTTCGATCCACTTTTCGATGACGAGTTCGATGCGGCTGTCGTCTTTCAAGAGCTGATCGTGTACAAGCAGGCCTGTCATCATGGCCCGCGAAATCGAAAGAATCGCATCAAGATCCGTGGCGTCGCGGTCTGTCGCGGGGAGAAGCTCGGCGAGCTCCGCGTCGATCATTCGCCGCCACTCGGCGAGGAGAGGCGTGATGCGGCCGCGCAACGCCTCGTCGGCGCGGCTTGCGGTCAGGATTTCAAGCAGCGCGCCGTAATCTTCGCTGCAGAATTGTTCTCGCCATGAGCGGCGGACGATTTCCGCGAAGGCGTCCGGATTGCGGGCAAGTTCGATGCGCGCCAGGGAAAACCATTTTAAGGACCGCTGCAGTACGTGTTGCGCGACGGCGGCGATCAGCTCTTCCTTCGTGCCGTAATGATGCTGCAGCGCTCCCTGACTTACGCGCGCCCTCGACGCGATCTTGCCGATCGACGTTCGATAATAGCCGAACTCGGCCAGGTGCGATGTCGCCGCCTCGCAGACGCGCCGACGCATTGCGTCGCTCTTTTCGCGCCGGCGGGAATATACGGCGTCTGCTTGCATTGCTTGACCGGCGTCGGACGCGGACATAGGCCTTGACCCTCGGTCCCTGCAGCAGGGGCTGTCAACGAAACCGGGCAGTAAAGGCGGGCCCAATGCAGCTTACGGCCGAACACGAGCAGATCAGGTCCACCCTCAAGAAGTTCATCGACGCTGAGATCAACCCTTACGTCGATGAATGGGAAGCGGCCGAAATCTTTCCCGCCCATCAGGTCTTCAAGGGATTAGGCGATCTCGGTCTTCTCGGCGTCAACAAGCCGATCGAATATGGCGGCATGGGCCTTGACTGGTCCTACGCCGCCGTCGTCGCGGAGACGCTTGGACACATCAATTGCGGCGCGGTGCCGATGGCGATCGGCGTGCAGACCGACATGGCGACGCCGGCGCTGGCGCGGTTCGGCTCCGAGGCGGCGAAGGAGGATTTTCTGCGCCCGTCGATATCGGGCGACTTCGTCGCGTGTCTTGGCGTTTCGGAAGTCGGATCCGGCTCTGACGTCGCTTCGATCAAGACGACCGCCAGGAAGGATGGCGATGATTACGTCATCAACGGCGGCAAGATGTGGACGACGAATGGGACGCAGGCCGACTGGATGTGCCTTCTTGCAAACACGTCCGACGATCAGGCGCACCGAAACAAGACTTTGATCTGCCTCCCGCTGAAAGATGACAAGGGCAAACACAGAAAGGGCGTCGAAATCGCGCGAAAGCTCAAGAAGCTTGGCATGCGGAGTTCCGACACGGCTCAGTTCCATTTCGAGAACGTCCGCGTCCCGCAGCGCTATCGCATCGGCGAGGAGGGCGCCGGCTTCATGTATCAGATGCTGCAGTTCCAGGAAGAAAGGCTCTGGGCCTGCCTGTCTGGTCTTATTGGCATGGACAAAACGATCGACGCCACCATTGACTATACGCGCCAGCGGAAGGCGTTTGGCCAGTCGATCCTCGACAATCAGGTCGTGCATTTCCGGATGGCGGAGCTCAAAACGGAAATCGAAGCGCTGCGGTCGCTCGCCTGGCAGGCGGTCGGAAAAATGATCGCCGGCGAAGATGCGACGATGCACGCTTCGATGGCGAAGCTGAAGGCGGGTCGCCTCCTTCGCGAAGTCAACGATTCCTGCCTTCAATATTGGGGCGGGATGGGCTTCATGGAGGAAACGCCGGTGAGCCGCGCCTACCGGGACGGCCGCCTTGCTTCGATCGGCGGCGGCGCCGACGAGGTGATGCTGGCGATCATCTGCAAATATCTCGGAATCCTGCCGGGAAAGACCAACCGAACGTAGTTCCGGCGATCTGCGGTCCTAAAGTTCCTTGGCTTTTTTCCGGACGCGCGCCGGGCGATTTTCGACGCCAAGCGCTTCAACGGCTCTTGCGCGGAAGCGCGTCTTGCTGGCGCTGTTAAGAAGGCTGTAGCTTTCGATGCGCATTCCCCGCTCTTCGCTGTACATGCTTGCCGCGACGCGATCGACAAATACGCGCTCGGCCTCTGAAAGCGTCGACCAATAAGACGCGAACGCTTCAGCGCGCGCATTCACCGGCGACAAGACGGCAAAGGCCGCCGCGATTATGACAACGGGTCGAATAGCCACCATCCACCCCGGCCCACATCTTAATTCTTACCCTACTGTAATGTTATTGCAACAGGCTGAATCTGGCCCGAAAAATCCGCCCCTGACGGTGAACATCCAATAAACCCTGCCGCCTTGCGCCAGCCTGACGGGTTCGCTACACGGCTGCCTCCTGCCGATCGGGCGCGACCCTCAAACCCCCGCTATCGGCGCACCATAGGATTTGCAGAGATGGCCGTTCCGAAGAAAAAGACGTCGCCTTCCCGTCGCGGAATGCGGCGCGCCCA
>JACADX010000162.1 GCA_013389125.1 Parvularculaceae bacterium
ATCAAGGAGGATCCGCCACGGCGAACGCCCGCCCGTCTCGCCCGTCTCCGCATAGGCGAGGCCGGCGGCGCCGCGGCGCGAAACCTCGCCCCAGAATTTCAACCGGTCGGCGTAGTCGTCGAGATCGGCGTCGAGATCGGCGGCGATGCGCTCAAGAAACCCGTCGGCGCGGCCCTTGTCGGCGCGCGCCTCGTTCCAGTTCGACGCCTGGACGCCGATGAAGACGCCGACGACGACGATGACGAAATCGATCGCGATCGCGAACCAGTTCTGCGTTTTCACGTGTTCCGTCAGCCGGCGCAGGATCACCGTTGATGCTCCCCATAGGCGCGCAGGCCGTCCCTGATATCCGCGATTTTCTTGTTGACCGGAGAGCACATGTCGTTTCTCCGGGTTTCGATGTCGGAAATGCGCAGGCGGAGGAGCGGCGCGATCTGCGCGTCCGCTTCGAGCGCCGCCGCCGCTTCCCGCAGGATTTCCGGCGGCAGTCCCGTCGAACACGGATAGTCGATCGGGTCGACGATCAACGCGTGATCGCCGGGGATGACGGTGCGATCGCCGCAGGTCGCGCTGACGGCGCGTTGAACCGCAATCGGAACGGTCATGCGGAACGCCTCGCGATAGCGCGAGCCGACGCCTTCCTGCCGAATATTGTCGAACAACAGCGTCATAAAAACCTAGATCGCGAGGTCCTGCAGCGCGGGCTCGCGGATGAGACCGATTTCCCCTGTTGAAATCAGTTCGTCATAGGTGGAGCGGCGGCGGCGCGGCTCGCGGTACTGGGTCGCGCGGTAGGCGGCGATGAAGAGCGCCGCGACGATCGCGCTGTCGAGCCGGTCGGGAAGCTTCAAGGTCGTTTCAAGGACGATCGCCGCCGCGAGGAGCCAGCCGGCGACGGCGTAGACCCCCGCGACGCGAAAGACGCTGCGCCGCTTCAGCTCTTTGAGACATCTCATCGGAATCGTTCCCCGCGCTCGGCGGCGCAATGCGATGCAGGCTGAAACCCCGGATCGGCCGGCAAACCGCCCAGACGCGCCGGCCGCCCAAACCATCGTCGCGCCCGTTGCAGCGGTCAAGCGAGCGCAACTGATAAGCGCCTGTTGCGGCGCAACACTCAGCGCCGCTTCTTTTTCCGCGGCTTAGGGCGGACGGCGACGACGTAGTCCCAAATATCGTCCGGACTGACGGTCCGCTCACTGACGGCGTTAACGACGGCGACGCCGGCGTCTTCGACGCTCTTCCTCGTTCCGGTGAAGAGCGGATGCCACGCTGGAAGACGTTCCCCGCGCGCAAGGCGCCGATAGGCGCAAGTCTCCGGCATCCAGTCAAGCGAGCCGATATTGCCGGGCTTCAGGGTGACGCAGTCTTTGACGATCTGCGATCGCTTCGCATAGCTTGCGCACCGACGTTTCCGGACGTCGAAGAGCCTGCATGCGACATTGGTCTCATAGAGTCGTCCAGTGTCCGTTTCGTCAAGCAGCACGACGCAGCATTTGCCGCAGCCGTCGCAGAGGCTTTCCCACTCCGCGGGCGTCATGTCCTTCAGCGATTTCGTCTCCCAGAACGGGTCCGCCATAAGATCTCCGCAATTCGGTCGAGTCTCAGCCGCTCCGCCGTATGCGGCAAGCCCGACCGCGAAAGCGCCGACTGATGGACGCGCTTGCGCCGACATCAAGTAAACCTTAGAGTTTACCCTTATTGGCTGTTACGATCGCCGCTGGAGCGGGAGCCCCTCATGGAGCACTTCGACGTCATCATCGTCGGCGCCGGAATATCGGGCGTCGGCGCGGCGTATCACCTGCAGAAGCATTGCCCCAAGAAGACCTATGCGATCCTTGAGGCGCGAGAGGCGATGGGCGGGACCTGGGACCTTTTTCGCTACCCGGGCATTCGCTCCGACTCGGACATGTTCACGCTCGGCTACGGCTTTCACCCATGGCGAGACCCGAAAGTCATCGCCGACGGGCCGTCGATCAAGACCTATGTCGAGGCGACGGCGAAGGAATACGGCATCGATAGAAACATAAGGTTTGGAACGCGCGTCGAGGCGATCGACTTCGACAGCGCGAGCGCGCGGTGGACGGCGGCGGCGAAGACAAAAGCGGGCGAGAGGCGGTTTTCCTGCAACTTTCTCTGGATGTGTTCCGGCTATTATCGGTATGCGGACGGATATACGCCGGATTTCCCAGGCGCGGATGAATTCAAGGGCGAGATCGTCCACCCGCAGAAATGGCCGGCGAACTTCGATTACGCCGGCAAGGAGGTCGTCGTCATCGGCTCCGGCGCGACGGCGGTGACGCTCATTCCGTCGATGACGGACAAAGCCAAGCATGTGACGATGCTGCAGCGCTCGCCGTCCTGGTTCTACAACCTGCCGCAGACGAGCAACGTCGTCGGCGCGATGTCGAAAATCGTCGGCCGGCCGCTTGCATTTCGGCTGCTTCGATGGTGGCGCATCGTTTTCCAGCAGATCATGTACAAGATGATCCGCGCGCGCCCTGAAAAAGCCGGCGAGAATCTCCTCAAAGCGGTGCGCGAGCAGCTTCCCGCCGGCTACGACGTCGAGAAGCACTTCCATCCGCGCTACAATCCATGGGACCAGCGCCTATGCGTCGTGCCGGACGGCGATCTATTCGCGGCGATCAGGGCCGGCAAGGCGTCCGTCGAGACGGGCGAGATCGACCGTTGGGTCGCGGACGGCATCCGTCTCAAGTCCGGCAAGACCCTCAAAGCGGACGTCATCATCACCGCGACCGGCCTTCATCTCGAAGCGATGGGCGGCGCCAAAGCGAGCGTCGACGGGCGCCCCGTAGACCTCGGCAAGACGTTCACCTATCGCGGGTTTGCGGTGTCAGACCTGCCGAACCTCGCCTTCGTCTTCGGCTACACGAATTCCTCGTGGACGCTCCGCGCGGATCTTATTTCACGCTACGTCGTCCGTCTGCTGAATTTTATGGACAAAGGCGGTTATGACATCGCCGTTCCCGTTAATGACGATCCTTCGCTGAGGCCTGAGCCCTTCCTCAATCTTTCTTCAGGCTATATCATGCGCGCCGCTGAGCGGCTGCCGAAGCAAGGGGATAGGGAGCCTTGGCGCAATCCGCAAAGCTATTTCCGCGATATCGGCGTCTTGCGTTTCGGCCGCATCGACGACGGCGTGATGCGGTTTTCAAAGGCGACGGCGAAAATCGCGGCGCCTGCGAAGGAGCCGGCGCTCGCGGCGGCGGAGTAGCCGCTTCGCCGGTCAGGCTCTTTTCCCGCCTCGGCGCGGCGTCAGCGACGAGATGAATCCGACGATAAGGCCGCCGATCAGGGCATAGTTGATCAACGCGCCCGTCGATGGCAGTCCGCCGCTTTGCGCGAATGAGAACGGGTCGACGAGGTGCAACGCCCGACGCACGATGTTTTCGGCGCCGAGGATCAGGAACATCAGCGGGACCATCGACCGGTAGCGAATGAGCGCAAGAACGCCGAGGGCCGACAGGAGGAAGAGACAAAGCCCCCAAGCCTGATACATGAAGACGATCGCCTCCTTGGCGCCGGGACTGAAAGTGTCGAGGGGAATCTTGTCGGCGATCGCGATCACAAACCTTGTGTTGAGGAAGGCGTTCGCGCCCATCGCCGCCTTCATGAGAACGATCGGCGCCAAAAGCGCGAGCGCGAACCGTTGGCCGCGATAATCATTGTCGAATTGCCTTGGAAACAAGCCGCTCGCCATTAATGTCTCCTATCCGCGCGTTGAAAGCCGCGCCGGCTTCGTCAGCCAGCCGGTGAACAGCACGCGCACGAGCCAAAAAGCCATCGTCGTGACGACCACGGCGAGCGCGAATAGGATGAGCTGGCCGCCCGGAATCCACTGAGGGAGCGCTTGCGCGCCTTGCGCGGCGAACGATCCGACGGCGATGACGAGGCCAAGGCACATGCGCCAGAGATGGCGCGCGATCCGCTGACGACCGGCGATCCCGCCCCGGATAAAGACACTGAGATCGCCAAGCGCGGCGAGCGCGAGGACCGTGCTGAGAATGAGCTGCGCGACGACGATATAAGGGTTGGCCGCCGCCTTGGCGCCCGATGAAATGAGATAGGCGGAAACATATCCGCCGGTTGCGCAGGCGGCGGCGACGGCGGCGGCGGCGATTTCGAACGCGCTGGCGGTTTTCTCTTTCCGGCGCGCCGCCGTCCACCCGGTCGCGACGGCGTAAATCGTAAGAACAGCGGCGATGGTGTTCGCAAAGTCGTCGCGGCCGACGATCGCAGCGCTGACCGCCATCGTCGGCATTGCAGCGACAAAGACGCATCCGGCGGCGCGATGCGCTGTTTCGCCCTTTTGAAAGGCGAGCGCCATCGCGCCGGCTGCGACGCTTAAGGTCCCGGCCGCGATGTGGACGAGGAGCGTCTTTTCGATCATGCGCCGCGTCCGCTCACGACCGGCTGAGGGCGAAATAGAGCGCGCCGATCAAGAACGCCATTGAGACGAAGACAAATGCGCCGATGGCGGCGCCGACGAGCCGCGCGGTCGTGCGAATCCGCTGACGGGAGAGTTCGATAAGCTCCATTTCCGTTTCCCTTGCAAGAGCGACGTCCGGTGCGCCGCGATGAATTCGTTCGCTCTCTTCGAGCATCGTCTTGAAGTTCGGATCATGCGCGAAGAAATCCTCGATGAGACGCTCGCTGGCGGCGCTCGCCTCACGCGCCTTGTGCAGCGGCCAGAGGTCGCTGATCACTTCCCTGGTGATTTCAGCCTTCATCGTCCCATCCTCCTGACTTTCTGGCGACAACGAGCTTCAAGCGCGCGCGGTGAACACGCACTTTCGCCGCTGCGGTCGAAATTCCGAGCGCCCTTGCGATCTCCTCATAGGGCAGCGCGTGATCGAGGCGCAAAAGCAGCGCCGCCCTCTCGCCCTCGGGCAACGCGCCGAGCGCTTCAAGCATATGGGCGATGCGGGCGCGATCGTCAGCCGGATGCCGCACTTCCGCCTCATTCCGCTCCATCGCCATGATCAGCTTCGCATCACGCGCAGCGCCGCGCCGCTCGTCGAGAAACACGTTTCGCGCGACCGCAAGAAGATAGGCGCGGGCGGTCGCGCTTTCGATCCTGTCGGCGCGCGTCAGGACGCGCACGAAGACCTCTGCGACGATATCTTCCGCCTGCGATCGATTTCGGCTCAGCCCATAGGCGAACCGGAACACCGCCTGCGCGTGCCGTCGGTAGAGTTCCTCAAGGCGCCCGCTCTTGCCCATGTCGGGTCTAAATACGTCCGGAGCGGTCAAAAGTTACGTCGTCCAGGCGCCGCTCCGGCGATTTTTTCCACGGCGCGCCCGCCGCCTACTTCCCCGCCGCGACTGCGGGTTCGGTCTCGATCTCAAGCCAGTCCCCGCGCGGAAGGCCGAGTTCGAGATCAAGATAGGTCGGCAGGATGCGCCAGAGGCGGCGCGAGCGCGCGTTCGCGAGAATGACGATGCCGGCATTGGCGTCGGGGAGGAACGCGATCTGCGCGGCGTAGCCGTCGACGGTTCCGGCATGCGCGATCACCGGGGCGCCGCCGTAATTGTAAATCCGCCAGCCGAAGGCGTATTGCGCCGCCCTGAACCGGGGGCTGACCTGACGCATGCGCGCTGTTTCGGCCGGGGAGACGACGCGCGGCGTGTGGACGAGATCGAGAACCGCCGGCGGCACGACATCCGGGGCGCCGCCCATCTGCGCCTTCAGCCAGCGCGTCATGTCGAGAAGCGAGGCGTTGACGCCCCCCGCGGCCGGGATCGCGTAATAAGGCGCCTTGACCGGAATGACGCGCCAGGGCCCGTAATCGTCTTCCCTCTTCGACAGGCGGTCGCGCTTGTGCGGGCGCGCGAAGTCGCCGCCGGCGTAGAGGCCCGCCTCGCCGATCGAGGTCCGCGTCATCCCGAGCGGGCGGAAAATCCTCGCCGCGGCGACCTCGGCGTATGGCGCTCCGTAGGCGGATGAAACGGCGAGGCCGGCGACGTCGAACGCGATGTTCTGGTAGGAATAGCATCCGCCGACCGGGCAGATGAGCTTAACGCCCTTATACTTCGGATAGATGTCGGCGACGGGCGTTCCCGCCTCGAGGAGGTTGTCATAGGCGTTCGGCGGCAGGCCTGTCTGATGCGATAGGATATGGCCGAGTTCGAGCGCGGTCTCGGCGCCGCCGGCGAGTTTCAGGGTCGGCGCGAATTTCGTCGCGGGATCCGACGGCGACAAGAGTCCCTCGATCATCGCCATGCCGGCGAGCGTCCCGGCAAACCCCTTCGACAGCGATGCGAGACGAAACACGGTGTCGGGCGTCACTTTCTCGGCGCCGCCCGCTTCAAGGACGCCCCAGGTTTTGAGGAACCGCGTCTCGCCGCGCTTGACGACCGCGACGCCGAGCCCGACGAAGTCGCCGGTCTCAAAAGCGGCGTCGAGCGATTTTTCAAGTTCGCCGAGACGAAAGGATTCTTCGCCCGGCGAAGCCGGCGCCGATGGCGTCGCCGGCTCGGCAGCGCAGGCCGGTCCCGCGAAGAACAGCGCCGCCGAAGCGAGGGCGACCCCGACCCTTATTGCAAGCATCGAACGCCCCCGCGCAGCGCAAAGAAAAGCGAGGCTTGCCGCGCGGCGGGCGACGCGTCAACGGGCGGCGCACTTCATGAGCGCGTCAGGCGTGGTTCTTGCGGCCACCCTCCCCTGCACGCAAGAGATGTGGCGCCGTCCCTCACGCCGCCTCCATTTCGGCGCAGATCGCTTCGGCGTCCTGCGCCGTGAGCGGCGTATTGAGGAGCGCGCAAGCGAGCGAGGTTCCCTCCCGCCGGAAATGGCGGCAGGTCTTGCAGACGCCGAACGCCTTGCCGCCTCGCCGCGCCAGCGCGCGGGAAAGCGCGCTCGCGAGCAATGCGGCGATCTCCCCCGCCGAACCGCCTTCATCGATCGCGGCCGCCAGCGCGCGCTCTGCGTCGTTCGTCAGCATACGGCGCCCGTCCGCCGTCAGCGCAAGATCGACGACTCGCGCATCGCGCGCGCTCCTCGACTTTTCCACAAGTCCTTTTTCTTCCAGTGCGATCAGCGTCTGCGAGACCGTGCCGCGCGAGACATTGAAATAGTCGGCGAGCGCCGCCGGAGTCCGTGAAAACCGGTTGGCGCGCGCGAGATATCGCAGCGCCTCCCACTGCGCCGGATTGAGACCGAAGGCGAAGCCGTCCGCGCGGACGACCCGGCCGAGGCGCTCGATGAGATGCGCGGCGCGAAAGCTCGCGATCGAAGGCGGGCGGTCGTCGGCCAAGAAAATCCCTTGTTTCAGTAGCGACTCGCTACTATCATGATTTGGCAGCAGCGCAAACCACATAATCTGATGCCGACTATTCGTATGGCGCCGCCCTTTTCGATTGCCGACTGGCTGAACGCGCCGGCGCCCTTGTCGCTCGACGCGTTGCGGGGCCGCGTTGTGTTCGCAATCGCGTTCCAAATGCTATGTCCGGGCTGCGTCAGCCACGGCCTGCCGCAGGCGCAAAGAGTGCGCGCGGCGTTTTTACGGGACGAGCTCGAAGTGATCGGCCTTCACACGGTGTTCGAGCACCACGCGGCGCAAGGGTCCAAAGATGCGCTCGCCGCGTTCCTTCACGAGTACCGCATCGCCTTTCCGGTCGGCATTGACCGCGCTACGCCGGGCGGCGGAATCCCCGAGACGATGCTAGCCTACAACATGCAAGGAACGCCGACGACGCTTCTCATCGATCGCAGCGGACGCCTGCGGCTTCAGAAATTCGGGCATTTGGACGATCTAAACCTCGGCGCAACGATCGCGACGCTCTTGGGCGAGGAGCCGGCGACACACGATGATGCGGCAGCTTGCGACGGCGGCGTCTGCCCGGCGCCCTTCGGCGCTATGTCCGACGCGTAAATCGCCGACGATGGCTTCAAGACAACGCGGCTCGTTAAAGCTTTACGCGGCCTGCGCGCGCTCGTCGCGCCATTGCGCCGGCGCGAGGCCGACCGTCCTTTTGAAGGCGCGGGAGAACGCCGCTTCCGATTCATAGCCGATCTTCGAGGCGATCTGCGCCATCGAGGCGTCGCCGTCGAGCAGCATTTCGGATGCGAGCTGCATTCGCCAGAGCGTCAGGTATTGCATCGGCGGGCGGCCCACGAAGTGCGTGAACCGCTCGGCGAGCGTCGAGCGCGACATGCCGGTCGCTTTCGCAAGCCTCTCAAGCGTCCAGTCCTCGCCCGGCGCTGCGTGGAGGAGATTGAGCGCTTTGCCGATCTGGCGATCCTTCAGTCCCGCGAGCCAGTTCGCGTCGTCAGCCGAAAGGCCTTCAAGATGCCGGCGGACGAGGTCGATGAACATGATCTCGCCGAGCTTTGCGAGCATTGTGGCGCCGCCCGCCCGCTTTTGCGCCGCTTCCATCTTTGCAAAGTCAATGAAGCGCTTCATCCATTCCTCATCGCCATTGCTCGGGACGTGAATCATTCTCGGCATGGCGTTGATAAGGGGATTGAACGGGCGCGCGTCGCAGCCGAGAAACCCGCACACGAGGCGCGCGCGTTCGTCGCCCTCGCCGACCCTGATCGGAATCGGCAGGCCGCTCGCCAGGGGCGAGCAGTGAGCCTCAAGGTCAGGCTCGGCGCGCATGCCGGGACGCGACGACATGACATGCGGATCGCCTTGCGGGAAGGCGACGACATCGCCGGCCTTGAGCTTCACGACGTCGCCAGAGCCGACAAGAAGGGTCGCATAACATTCCCCTTCCGCTATGACGTGGTACTCGATCACATGGTCGACGCCGGGCATGATCCCGGGGCCGACGACGCAAGCCGCTGGCGCTTCCGCCGCCCATGGCGCGCCGGCGTCAACGTCGAAGAACACGGCGCCCTTAAGACGAACCGCGCGCAGGACCTCGGACAAGGCGTCAAAACTCATGCAGTCCGCGCCCTCTTTTGCGGATTTTCAGTCAAGACTCCCGTTCTCCCGGCAATGGCCTGACGCCGGCGGCTCGGGCATCGTCGGCTCGAAGACGATACCAGCCCGCCGCCGCCGCCGCGAGTGGCGACCTCGCGCCCGCCGGCGCCCGCAGGCATTATCTCGTCCGCCTTATCGTAGATGGCGTGCGCCTCGAAAATTGGGTCGGCCTCGACGCGTCATCGATTAGAGCGGCGTGCGCTGAAGCGTGCGCGGTTCAGCGCGTAAACGCCGCGACAAACAAGGATTAGAGCAAGCGCCCCGATTCCGAATCATGGCGCGAAGCTCTAGCGCGGCGGCGACGTTTAGGCGCTGCTGGCGGAATTCAGCACCTCCGGGGACCGGATTCCGACGCGCCGAGCGAATATCTAGAGGTCGTCATCGTTAAGAAATGACCGCGGCGGGGCCAGGCGCGCTTCGCCGCAAATTCTTCAAGTTTCCGGCCCAAACCGGGCCATGCTATGGGCTAACCGTCGCGTTGTTTCGCTGGAGCCCGCCCCTTGTCCGCCCCGTCAGATGATCCGAAGAAGCCCGATGACTCCGAACGGGCGGACGACCTCGCGAGAGAATTTCGTGTCGCAGCGGATGATCTCGCCGCGCGCCTGAAAGGACTGCCGAAGGCGGCCCCTTCCGTTTTGCCTCCTCCGCGGAGGGTCGAGGCGCCGCGCCCGCAGACCACGCAAAAAGCATCCGACCGCGCGGCCGACGCCCGACCTGCCGCCCTCGATGCGCCGACGCAGGCTGCGAAAAGCGATCCGGCCGAGAGCGCCGCGCCGGAGACTGCGCCGCCTCACCCAGACGACGCGGCAAAAGCGGAGCCGGCGCAGGAAGCGCCGACGACCGCGCCTCTGGTTGCGCGCCGCCTCAGCGCGGATGGTGCGCCGACGGGCGACGGCGAGAACCCGCCGGCGCGCGGACAAAAGAAGACGCGGAGGCCGTCGCCGCCGCTTGAAGCCGCGCCGACGGAAGACGCCGCGCCGACGCCGGAGAAAAGGCCGGCGGCGCGGGCCGAACGGCGACGCCGGCCGCTGCTGCGCGAGATCGGTTATCTTTGCGTATCTCTCGGCTTTATCGGCGGCGTCGCCGGCCTCGGGGCAGCGTTCCTCTTCATCGCTCCGTGGCCAGAGGAAGGCGCCGATCTGTGGGCCGTCAATCGAACCGCGGCGATCGTCATCGAGGATCGCAACGGCCGCGAAATCGCCGCGCGCGGCGCGCGTTACGGCGAAGCTGTCTCCGTCGGCGAACTGCCGCCCTATCTCATCAAGGCGTTTCTTGCGACCGAAGACCGGCGCTTTTACGAGCACCGCGGCGTCGATCTCAAAGGGACGGCGCGCGCCTTCTTGACAAATATCAGATCGCAGGGCCAGCGCACCGAGGGCGGTTCGACGATCACGCAACAGTTGGCGCGCAACCTCTTCTTGACTCCGGAGCAGACCTATATTCGCAAGGCGAAGGAAGCGATGCTCGCCTTCTGGCTCGAGGGACGGCACTCAAAAGAGCAGATTCTTTCGCTTTACCTCAACCGCATTTATTTCGGCGCCGGCGCCTACGGCGTCGAAAGCGCGGCGAAAACCTATTTCAACAAATCGGCGCGGGACGTTTCGCTCAGCGAAGCCGCGCTCCTCGCCGGGCTCCCGCAGGCGCCCTCGACGCTGGCGCCGACGCAAAATCCGCTCGGCGCGCAAGATCGCGCCTTTGAAGTCATCGACAACATGCGCGAGACCGGCGACATCACCGAGTTCGAAGCGAGAGAGGCTCGGCGGCGTCCGCCCGTGATCGTGACGACCGGCGACAATCGCAATCTCGGCTGGTTTTTCGACTATGTCGCCGAAAAGGCGCGCGCGCTCGCCGGGCCTGACGCGTATGACATCGTCATCAGGACGACGCTTGACCAAAAGCTGCAGCGCGACGCTGAAGCGGCAGTCAACAGCGTGCTGACGATTGAGGCGAAGGCGGCCGGCGCGCTCGAAGGCGCGCTTATCGCCTATGACAATGACGGCGCCGTTCGCGCCATGGTCGGCGGGCGCAGCTACGTCCAGAGCCAATTCAACCGCGCGACGCAGGCCAAGCGCCAGCCGGGCTCGGCTTTCAAGCCGATCGTCTACGCCGCAGCCTTCGAAAACGGATTGACGCCGTCGACGCGGTTCGTCGACCAGCCGATCGACATCGCCGGCTGGAAGCCGACGAATTACGATCAGAGATTCCACGGGTCGATGCGCATCACGGAAGCCGTCGCGAAGTCGATCAATACGATCGCGGTTCAGGTTTCGGAAAAAATCGGCCGCCAGAAGGTCATCGAAATGGCGCGCCGCCTCGGCGTCTCATCCGAAATCCCGAGCAAGGAGGCCGGCATCGCGCTTGGCGGATTTTCAGCGACGCTAGAGGAGCTGACAGCCGCCTATATTCCCTTCGCGGTCGGCGGCGCAGGCGTTCGGCCTTACGCCATTCTCGAAATCGCGGACGGCCGCGGCAACGTCCTCTACCGCCGGAACGACCGGACGCCGGCGGCGGTCGTCGACAAGACCGTCGCGCGGAACGTGACGCATGTCCTCTATCAGGTCCTCGCGGCCGGCACCGGCCGCTCCGCAAACCTCTATCCGCGTCAGGCGGCCGGAAAGACCGGCACGACCAATGATTGGCGCGACGCCTGGTTCATCGGATACACGGCCCAGATGACGGCGGGCGTCTGGGTCGGCAACGACAATTTCCAGCCGATGGACAAGGTGACCGGCGGAACGATCCCCGCGAGGATCTGGAAAACCTTCATGACCGCCGCGCATGCGGACCTGCCGCGTGAGCCGCTTGACGGCGCATATGTCGCGATGGCGGAATCCGAAAACGGACTCCTCCTCAATCTCTACCGCGACATACTCGACGGCTTTCGCCGCGTAAGGCGGGACGGCGACGAGGATCGCGGATTTGAGCAATGACCGTCGCTGAAGATCGCGGCGCCCGCGATGCTGAAGCTTTCTTCGCGCAGCGATTGCCGATCAATAGATCAGGAACGCCTGCCGCTCAGCCGCCCACGACGTTTCATCAGGGCGAGCGAGGGCGTCAAGATCGGCCGGTCTCGCCTTGGGATCGTCGACCCACTCGCGCAAAAGCGGTCCGCCGTTGATGACGTCAATCGCGAGTCTCCCCGCTTCGTACTCATACGGAAAATCGCGCCAGAGAGGGTAATCGGGATAAAGCCGGCGGATCGCCTTGAAGGCGAGCGCCTGCAGGCGCCAAGGCCTGAACGCATCGTGATCGTAGAAGGCGGCTTCAGCGCAGATCTGCACGCCGCTGCAAAGCTTGCCGACATGCTTGTGAAAGGTCGGCTCGAACCAGCAATCGCGGAGCGCGCAGCCCTTGAGCCATTCCGGCGCAAGCGCAGTCATCTCCCTGATGACGGCGCGCGCGTCGATGTCCGGCGCGCCGAATAGCTCCAAGGGCCTTGTCGTGCCGCGTCCTTCCGAAATCGTCGCGCCCTCGACCATCACCGTTCCGGCGTAGGCGCGCGCCATGAAGAGGTTGGGGGCGTTGGGGCTCGGATTGATCCAGACGCGGTCTCCGAGCGGCCAGCCGAAGCCCGGCGCCGCCTCCGGCTTCCAGCCTTCCATTTCAACGATATGATAATCTATATCGAGCTTCAGTATGCTGATGAACCATCGCCCGAGTTCGCCGAGCGTCATGCCGTGGCGCATCGGCATCGGACCGGCGCCGACGAAGCTTTCCCAGCCGGGCCGGAGCTTTAGCCCTTCGATCGGCCGTCCGACGGGATTCGGGCGATCGAGCACCCAAACGGATTTTCCATGACGGGCCGCGGCTTCGAGCGCATATCGCAGCGTGGTGACGAAAGTGTAGATGCGGCAGCCGAGATCTTGAAGGTCGACGAGCAAGACGTCGAAAGACGACATCATCGCCTCGGTCGGCCGTCGCACTTCGCCGTAAAGGCTGAACACGGGAACGCCGTGCGCCGGATCATGATAGTCCGGCGACTCGATCATGTTGTCCTGCTTGTCGCCGCGAAGCCCGTGCTGCGGGCCGAACGCGGCGGAGAGCTTGATGTCGCCCGTCGCCGCGAGCGCATCGAGAGAATGCGTCAGCGACGCCGACACGGACGCCGGGTGCGCGAGCAGCGCGACTCGCTTTCCCGCAAGGGGCCTTCGCAACGCGCGGTCGCCAAGCAGGCGGTCGATCCCGAATTTCATGACGGCATGTTTCGGGCGATTTCGAGCTTGAAGCAATCTTTGTGATGAAAATCGGGGTTGCCGGCCGGATGCGCGAGCGCCCAATAGGATTTCGCGCCGGACTTCTCCTCAATGACAGCCGCCAATGCGCATTGGAGCCCCTCGCCCAAGATCGGCGCCATCCGCGCAAGATCAAGTTGGGCGCCGACAACGAGAAGCCCTGGCCCGACGGCCCGTTCAACCGTGATGCTGTCGACGTCGTCAAGGTCCGCCATCTCTTCGCGATAGCGCGCAAAGCGATAGGCCGCCCACTCCGTCGATGGAGAGAAGTTGAACTCGCAATAGGAGTCTTCGCACTTGCCGCGAAAAAAAGCCTCAAAGC
>JACADX010000093.1 GCA_013389125.1 Parvularculaceae bacterium
CCCCCCCCGGCCCATCGCCCTTGAAGATGACGAGGCCGATCGATTCGGCGTCGGTTTCGCTCGGCATCAAAGTCTTGCCGACCGCCGACACGCGATCGCCGTTCAGCGACACCTTCATATCGTCGCTGTCATAAGCGCTCTTGCGGTTCACCGTGAGATTAATCGCCGCCGCCGCCCCGTCGATGATCCTCGGCAAGACCGCGACTTCAAAAAGCGAATCGCCGTTCACGATCATGAAGTCGCCGTCCATGAAGTCGCGAGCCATCCAGCAGGACGCAAGGTTGTCGGCGATCGCATAAAAGGGATTGAAGATCGTCGTGACGCGCGTTCCGGCGCTCGGCATGCGAGAAAGCGCGTCTTCGACCATCGCCGCCTTAAAGCCGGTCACGACGACAACCTCGTCAATTTCACGAGACTGGCCAAGCGCTTCGATCTGCCATTGAAGCACTGACCTAGACCCGACAGGCAGAAGGCATTTCGGCCGGTCCATCGTCAGCGGCAGCAATCGGGATCCTTGTCCCGCACTCAGCACAATCGCCCGCATCATTCTCTCCAAGTCTTTGCCGGCGCCGGCAATTCAAGCGGCGAATGTCGTTTCACGCCCCGGCGCGTCGCCATTCGAATCCCTCAAAGAGGACGTGGCGCGCGCCTGTCAAGTCCGGCGGGCCGGCATGGCCCGGCGGCGCGCCGCAAATCACGGGTTGTCGGATTTTTGCATCACATCGCCGCGCCGGATCGCCGAGAACTCAGGCCCCCGCCGGGCTCGGGTTAAGGCCTGGCTCGGGACCCTGGCGGGACCCCGCGGTCGGCACCGACGAAGGCGGCGCCATGTCGCCGATATCCGTCGGCTCCTTGCGGACGACCTTTTCGCCGCGAAGGATCGCGTTTATTTCATCGCCCGTAAGAGTTTCGTATTCGAGAAGCGCCTGCGCAAGGCGCTCCCAATCGGCGTTTCGGTCCGTCAAGACCTGTCGCGCGCGATCATGGCCCTCTGTCACGAAACGGCGGATCTCTTCTTCAATCAGCTTCGCCGTGTCGCTGGAAATCGATTTCGTCCGGGCGATCGACTGGCCGAGAAAGACTTCGCCTTCGTCCTCCGCATAGGCGATCGGACCAAGCTTTTCCGAGAGGCCGTATTGAGTCACCATTGCGCGCGCGATTTTCGTCGCGTGCTCGATGTCCGATTGCGCGCCGGACGTCACTTTCTCCTTCCCGAACTTCAACTCCTCGGCGACGCGCCCGCCCATCGCCATGGCGATGCGCGCCTTCATCTGTTCGAACGACATGGAATAACGGTCGCGCTCAGGGAGATACTGCACCATGCCGAGCGCGCGCCCGCGCGGAATGATCGTCGCCTTGTGAACGGGGTCATTGCCGGGCACTGAAATGCCGACGAGGGCGTGGCCCGCCTCATGATAGGCGGTCAGCATCTTTTCCTCTTCCGTCATGACCATCGAGCGACGTTCGGCGCCCATCATGACTTTGTCCTTGGCGTCGTCGAATTCCTTCGACGTGACGAATCTCTTGCCTCGTCTGGCCGCGAGCAGCGCCGCTTCGTTGACGAGATTTGCGAGATCCGCGCCCGAAAATCCGGGCGTTCCGCGCGCGATCGTCCGAAGGTTCACGTCCGGCGCGAGCGGCACTTTCTTCGCATGCACGTTGAGGATCTTCTCGCGGCCGACAACGTCCGGGTTCGGCACGACGACCTGACGGTCGAAACGGCCCGGACGCAATAGCGCCGGGTCAAGAACGTCGGGTCGGTTCGTCGCGGCGATGAGGATGATTCCCTCGTTCGATTCAAATCCGTCCATCTCGACGAGGAGCTGGTTCAACGTCTGCTCGCGCTCGTCATTACCGCCGCCAAGCCCGGCGCCGCGATGGCGCCCGACCGCGTCGATTTCATCAATGAAGATGATGCAGGGCGCGTTCTTTTTCGCCTGATCGAACATGTCCCGCACGCGGCTCGCGCCGACGCCCACGAACATTTCGACGAAGTCCGATCCCGAAATGGTGAAGAAGGGCACGTTCGCTTCGCCCGCGATCGCCCGCGCAAGCAAGGTCTTGCCGGTGCCCGGCGGGCCGACAAGCAGCGCGCCTTTGGGAATTTTTCCGCCGAGCCGCTGAAACTTCATCGGATCTTTGAGGTACTCGACAATTTCCTCAAGCTCTTCCTTCGCTTCGTCGATGCCGGCGACATCGTCGAAGGTGACGCGTCCTTGACGTTCCGTCAGGAGCTTCGCCCGGCTCTTGCCGAAGCCCATCGCTTTTCCGCCGGCGCCTTGCATCTGGCGGACGACGAAGAAGAAGAACGCGAGAAAGATGATGAAGGGCAGGATGTTGAACAGCACGGACAACAGCAGCGGCAACTGCTCCTCGGGCTTTATTTCGGTCTTCGCGCCAGACTGATTGAGCTTATCGGCGATCGAAACGCCTGATCCTTCGGGGATCGCGGTCACGAAGGCTTTGTCGTCGGCCAAAGTGCCCTTGACGTTTTCCCGGTCGATCTGAGCGGTCTTGACCGCGCCCGCTTCGATTTTCGCGACGAATTCCGAATAGGAGAGTCGCTGCTCCGGCGGCCCCGGCTTCTGGAATTCAAAGCGCTGGAGGGCGAAGATGAAGAAGACAAAAACGAGGCCCCAAATCAGCAGATTGCGTCCATTCATCCAAAAAGTCCTTTGCGGCCGGTGGGGCAGGCTAAAAGATAGGTGTTAAGGAAGCGCGGCGCCACCGGCCGCGTTCACAAATGTGTCAGATTGCTCGAACCTGTTAACCGGACGGAAAAAGCGCTCCTCCGCGAGCGGCGTCGCTGCGTCGGACGCGCCTGCCGCCGCAACGAGGCGCCCGCGCACCCAGAGGCCAGGGGCAGCCATCAAGGCTGGTTCGTCTTCGACCGCTGCAGCAAGCTTTCGCGCTTCTTGGCCCAAGGGACGCACGACCCCCTCAGCGTCCATGTCGTTCCGGACGATAAATCGGCGGTCCCAGAGGATGCAAGCGCGCGCGCCGATCGGGTGCGGCCCGCTTGCGGCCGCGCCGCTTCGGCCCAAGAGGCTCGCAGGCTCGCGACAGATGCGGATGGCGTCATCAATCCGGATCAGCGCGCCGCCCAGGGTCGACCGGCCCTGACGTTGCGCGCTTTGCAGCGTCGCAAGCGCGGCCGAATCCGTCGTTCGCCGCTTGGCGCCGCTGACCGCCGCAACGAGGCGCGCGATCAGCGGCGCGTCGTCTTCTGAAACCGTCTCTGTGCGGAGGGCGACGCCGCCAAACGCATCAAAGGCGCCCTCTAGCGCTGCAAAGCGGTCATTTTCGCACGCCGTCAACCGCCCGGCTGCAGCCCGCATCTCGGCGGCGGTCATGACCAAAGCATCTACCGAAAGAACGTTTTCACGTTCGAGCCTGCCGAGGACGCTTCGAACCCGAACGCGTTCAAACGACGGGTCGCGATTTGACGGGTCGTCGATGAAACTCGCGCCGGCGCGTTCGAGATATTCGATGAGCCGCTGCCGACGCACGTCGAGCAGAGGACGAAGGAGCCGCAATGGCGCTGACGGCCCGGCAGCCACGAGCGTATCAGGGCTCATGGCGCCAAGACCTCGCGGCCCGGATCCGCGCGCAGCGCGCATCAGCACGGTTTCGGCCTGATCGTCTGCAGTGTGGGCGGTGATAATCGCCTCGGCGTCGAGACGCAGGGCGCGTTCCGCCAAGAGGAAATAGCGCGCTTCGCGCGCAGCTTCTTGAACGCCTGCTTTGGGCTTCCGCCCAGTCCATTCAAGGATGTCGTGCCTCAGACCGAGCTCGCCGGCGGCGCGGCCGACAAACGCCGCCTCCTCGCGCGCGCCGGCGCGCAGGCCGTGATCGACTGTCGCAATATCAATGCGCGACCGGCCGGATCTATGGAGCGGGGCGGCCAGGCGCATCAGCGCCATTGAATCCGAGCCGCCGGACACCGCCAGCAGCACCCGAGCAGGCGCCTTGATCTGATCCCAGATGCGGCGAAACGTCGCCTCGTCGATCGGCCCGCCCGCGCCAAGCCCGCTTTCAGTCACGGCCTATCGGCAATCAATTCGCGCCATTTCGACATCCGTGCGCTGAAGCACCGCGGGCGCGGCAGTCGGATATTTGGACTTCAAGGTCTTGAACACCTTGCACGCCTCGCTTTGCTGATTGAGCCGCGAGAACGCGGTGCCGAGCTTCAAGTAGGCCTCGGCGTTCCTCGCGCTGTTCGGATA